>JBBSPH010000051.1:0-12339 GCA_038258985.1 Flavobacteriales bacterium | reverse complement strand
TGGGGATGTGTCCAACGCTAATCTACCCCTAACGCCACTTAGTGGACTTGAGGCAAACATAGCTGCAAAAAATATAATCGGCGGTAACCACCCTTTCGTTCCCGTAAAGATTCCCAGCGTAGCTTTCACGATACCGCAAGTTGCTGCGATAGGCATAACGGAAAAGGAAGCAGAGAAATCCGGTAAAAAATTCACCGTGTTTTCAGAGGATGCCAGCGGCTGGTTCAACACAAGAAGATTGAATGCTGGTTGTTATGCCTACAAAGTATTGGTAGATGATGAAACGGGAATGGTATTAGGCGCACACATCATATCTCAAGAAGCTGGCGAGACCATCAATATTTTCAGCGTTGCAATGAACCACGATATTACTTTCCAGCACTTACAACAGACGATATTTACGTATCCCAGTTGGGCAAATGATATCAAGAGTTTTTAGGCTGTCTGAGAGTAAATATCTAATAAGCGCTTTTGCTGTTATAGTCCTGTTTATTATCGTGTTTCGTCCATCTTTACTGGATTTTGTCGTGTGTCAAAAACGTTTGCAATCTCCACTCGGTTAGCGCTTTTGTTGTTCCAGTATACGATTTTGTAATTGTCTTGAACCAGATACCTATACTCAACCAGACGGTGGGATAGATAGGTTTCAATTTGCCCTATTTCTAGTTGCTTTGCAAGAATATCGGTTTTGTCGGCAATGGCGGTTACAATTCTTTTTGCGACCCTTTTATTGGCTTTAAACTTATAATATTCATAAATGTCGTCAAGTTTATTTTCGGCTAGCTGTAACAAGAAGACAGTTAATTCCATTTGTTGATCTTTGCCTTTAAATCATCCACACTGATCATACGACCACTAGCGGAATCTTCCATTGCTTGATCCATTTCCAGATCATACTGCTGCTTGCTCATGGGCTTGAGGTCTCGTTCCAATAAGTCGCTCTTTTTTACTCGCAAAAGTTGTTCAAGTCCGCTGATTATATCTTCATTTTGAAGTCTCAAAAATTCCTTGACAAACTCAATTTTTCTAGCCTCGATATTCATAACAAACTTGCTTTAATCAAATATATAGAATTAAAAATCGCAGACTTTACCAGTAAAAATAAAATGTCATAACGATACTTTGAGCGTATCAAGAGTTTCTAGGCCTTAGAAGCCCGCCACTGCTGAAATTTGATCATGGGATTGGTCGCCCGATTTTGATACCCGTGAATGCATATATTGATAAAAATAACTACTGCAGATCCCAATGCCAGATATGCTATATCATCCATGGTACCTTCATGACGCACGTAAATCGCTACCAGCGCCCAGACAGCAACACTGGCAAATTCCCGCATGTTGCGGTACCAGACCATCAGCAAATTGATCACCGTTGCTATTACAATCATCCCTAGCGTGCCCAGCACCTGTTGGTTCTCGGGAATTTCAAATACATTGTTCAAGTAGCTCGCCACATTTGCGATAATTGCAACACTTATCCATCCCGCATAAAGACACAACGGCCACCATACAAAGGCAATGATCGGGAAAGGTGCATCCCATATTTCCATGTCCAGATTCTTGATACACAGCAATAAGCTAACAAGAATTCCTACCATACAAACGATGGAAACGGCGATCATCTCCTCTAACCAAAAGCCTACCCAGACGGTACAGAAAATATTGGCCATCAAGAATGTGGGAAATGTCGACAGTACAAAATTGGTGCGGTATGCACGAGGTTTGAGTGATTCCGCTTTCGCGAAAGCGCAATACACCCCATAAATACTAAATACCAGCAACATTAAAAAAATCAAGCCCCAAATGGAAAATGCATAGCTCGCCGGCGTGAATAGGTTGTTGTATTCTGCGCTCAGGTCTCCTACGGTCTTGCCATTGAAATTGCCCGTGTTTGCATAGCCATTCCAGGCGATAAGTACCACCACGCTTATCAAATTCAGGATACTGATTAGTTTTTTATACATGTGTAGGATTTATTCTACGAAAGATAAATAGTTTTAAGACAATTCAATCACCTCGTTTTCCACGCAGGCAAAAATACGATTACCCTTTTGAGGTTTCATTGCATAGGTACCGGTAAAATCGCCGAAGGCTCTCAAAATCATCCCGTGATCTGTGCAAAAAAAACAGGGAACTTTCATGTGCTGGCGGCCAACGCCTATAAGTTTTACCGCTGGATGAATATGACCTGCGATGTTAAAAATGCCCTCCACTTCTACTGGATGGTGGGTAAGCAGTAAGTTACCCATCTGGATTTTTTCGGTTGTTTTCACGCCCAGTTTTTCAAATTGGGTTCGGGAAATCACATCGTGATTTCCCATTACTAATAGTACCTCTATCGACTGCATACGCACCCATTGCTCAAAGAAATGCCATTCTGCATTTTGATAGGAATGGAAAAGATCACCCAGAAACCAGATTCTTGCAGGATTGAATTCATTAATGACCGCGTTGAGTTTATCGTACTCATTATCATCTGCCTGAGAAGGCACGGCCATCCCATGTTTTCTAAAGTGCGCGCTTTTACCCAAGTGAACATCTGCCAAAAGGATTACGTCTTGTTCCTCCCAATAGCATGCGCCGGTGGGATGTAGGTAGAAGGTTTGGTGGTGGATGGTGACTTTGAGGCTCAAGCTACAAAGTTAACCAGGAAGTAACTGGCGTTTGAGATTTTTGCCGTGAAGTCTGACGATTTCATTCTCTATAAACTGTAGGACTTCTGGACAATTTCTTTCAAAATCTTCTGAATATACCGATTTTTCCCTATCCCTATATTCAACGGTTATGCTCAACATACTGTTATCAGTGGTCTCGCTAGAATAGTTAGTTTCAAGTTCAAAAAATCCCTTATCCTCAATAGCCTTTAAAAACGATGTGACCTCGGAAGATTTTAATACCGTTTCGGAAGCAACGGTATATTGAGGAAATTCTTCTAACATTCCATTTGCTGCAGGTATAAACCTTATTATGGAATCTTCCAAAACAAAACGGTCATCATGAAATGCGCCTCGTTTTACAGTTATCTTGACCTTTGAAATATCAATAGTTTCTTCTACTGTAGAAACGTCATTATTTTTACAAGAGAATACTACAAAAACGATGACTATCGCGAGAAGTAGTTTTACGTATTTCATAAGACTGCTTTAAAATGAATAGTTTACGGCAATAATCAAATTGCGCCCAGCCGCTGCAATACCAGACGAATAGGTTCTATACCGTTGGTCAGTAATATTCTCTAAGGTTGCCGTGGCACTCAAATTATCTGTGAATTGGTATTGAGATCGTAGGTTAATGGTATACCACGATGGCGAGTAGGGATTGCCATTGCCATCCAATGCGTACAAGTAATCCCGATCCTGCTGGTCTGGCGCGAGGTCTTCAAAATCGAACTGGCCATTGAAAAGACTGAACGCATCCAGTTTAAGATTGCCGCGATTATAAACTAAATGAACATCGCCAAAAGCCGGCACTACATGCCGCACAGCCACATCACTTCCATCTTCTTCCTCTTGTTTTCCATCAAGCCAAGTGTAGTGACCATAGAGTCTAAAATCGTCAAAGATTTGATAATCTATACCTGCTTCAATCCCATAAATTTTAGATCGCTCTGCATTTTGAATGGCGCGCACACGGCTCAATTCTCCCTGATATAAAATCGTTTCCTGGCCGTCGAGCGTAAAGTCACGCGGTACCAACGCATCATCTAAAATCGTATAGTAAGCTGCAAGATCTACCGTTAGCTTCTCTCCTATTCTTTTTTTGAAGCCGACCTCTGCCGTATAGGAGTACTCTGGTTTCACGTCAGGATTTGGAACAATTACTGTCTCTGGACTAGGATCAAATATTTTACCTAAGTCATCAATATTAGGCGCGCGGAACGCGGTGCTTAAGTTTGCCCGCAGTTCCAAGGAAGGATCTGGCTGATAGGTAGCGCCCAAACCACCAGTCAATGCACCTGTATTTACCGTTGCAGATTCAAAGGGAAAGTCAAAGAAGGTATTATCAAACATGGCATCAATCCAGATGTGGTTGTATCGCGCACCGGATTGTAACGTGAAATTGCTCGCCACCTTCCATTGATAACTTACATATGCCGCCAGCGATTGCCAGGTAGATCCATCTGGGTATCGGGTTGCGGCTGTTTGTTGCTCACCAGTCTCAATATTAGTCACGCTACCAGTGGACTCAATCTTATTATATACATACTCCGCTCCATAAAACAGCACATTATTTTCCCGGTTGCGGCGTTCAAAATCAATCGAGGTGCTCAGCGCATCTACCCGCTCATCATTTTCAAAAAAATCTGCGGACTGGAAACTGCGGTTGTTGCGCGACTCATCAAATTTTTGGTAGGCCTGTGTGATAATCATCTTATCGTACCATTTTCCGTTGCCGCGGTGATGTGCTTTTGCATTGAGCATCAACCATTTTTGCGGCCCATAATACCACTCTGATTCTCTAGGGTTTCCGCTTTCGTTAAAGCGGTCCAACGCATCATACCTGCTAAAATCAGACGTTGCGGTGTAGATCAATCCCAGATCAAACTTCCAATATAAACTAGGCTTATAACTAAATTTTTGCAGCAGATTCAGTTGATCATACCCGGTAGGAACCTGTTTCTCTGGATCTGGATTATCAACTAACAAATCTTGCCCGTTACGGCGCGCGACATACTGCTCGCGTAAATAATCGTCAGGGCCATGCCTTCCCATTTTAAGATCATCAAAAGAATTAACGCTGATGCTGGTCACGCTCGCAAATTTATCGGTGGCATAATTGAAGTCCAGGTGTCCCGTCTTTTCTTGGTTTGATGTTGCGTAACGTAAAATCCCATTTCCAGTAAAGCTGTCCTGGTCATCGCTTTTGAACTGTGGCGATAGCGTGAAAAAATTTATCACTCCACCTATCGCATCACTACCATAGACCACACTGCCCGGCCCTAGAATAACTTCAGTTCGCTCAACGCTCAAGGGATCGACAGAGATTACATTCTGTAGATTTCCACCACGGAAGATCGCGGTATTCATGCGCACACCATCAACGGTCATTAATAACCGGTTCGTAGAGAAACCTCGTATTAGAGGACTACCGCCACCTTGCTGTGATTTTTGCACATACACCTGACCGGTTTGCTGCAATAGATCTGCACTGGTTTGAGGGTTCTGAAAGCGGATTTGATCTTTACCAGCTCTTACAATCGATTGAGGAATGTCCTGCGCCCGTTGCTGGAATTTGGACACCGATAAAACTACAGCGCTCATCGCCTCAGAACTTGCTACTAACTTAATTTTATTACCTCCCTTTAAAACTTCTTGTTTGGTCGTCTTAAGTGTTTGGAAGGCAAAGCTTTGAATATAAATCCTTTCAGTAGGAAGGAATTTTTCTAGGTTGACCATTCCATTGATATCTGAAAATCCAGATGTTTTTTTGTCTTTCGTATAAATGGAAACGCTAGCTACTGGTTCTCCAGTGGATTTATCTACTACTTGAACAACTTGAGCTGGCAGCGTATGAACCGCAAAAAAAAATAAAATAGCGGGAAGCAAAAATTTCACGAATCGAATAGCTGTTTGAGAATGGATAGCGATGCCGGTTTTTTGAATGTATGTAAGTGAATCATGAAATAATCCAATACAAGATTCAATACCACAGCTCGCTGGGTTCGGTTGGTTTTGATGTGATGGATGGCATCAAATTTTGTACCAATGAAGTCTTTGAACAATGCACTTTCTTCCTCATTCAAATGATGTGGCTGCATGCCGTTATTATCAAAACTACCATCCAACAAATTCAGGTATGGGAAATTGATCGTTGATTTATCTAACCCAAAGCCCATTAACTCGCTCATATCCAGCAGTACTTTTACTGTAAAATTTGCGATGTGCTCTGTTTGATCCAGGTATTCAAATATGGTGCTTAGGTAGTCAAATAGCTGCTCATCTGGTTGTTGCTCTGTTAAAAGCTGTGATAATACCTCACCAAAAAAAAGAGCCACACTGCTTCTCGTCACATCCATCGGAATATTGATGTAGGTGTATCCTATGGAGGCTTCCTTAATGTATTCTAATGTTCCCTTGCCTTTATGTTGGGTTTGAATTTCTAATTGGGTCAAGGGTTGGAATAAGGAAACCCGCAGTTTTCCCTTACGGGATTTACGGATACCTTTAAGCATATAGCTCTGTGTGCCAAATTTTCGGGTATATAATCGGGCGATCAGATCTGCCTCACCGTACTTTAATGTGGATAATACAATGGCTGGTGTGTCAACAATCATCTAGCGGATTACCATGATTTTAGAAACCTTGGTCTCAATATTATCCTCGGTAGAGATCAATAGCATATATACACCAGAAGCTACACGATTGCCACTAAAACTACGTGTGTCCCATTGCGCGCTACCGCCTTGGGAAACCAATTCAAAAACGAGGTTCCCTTCAATATCGGTTATTTTCACACGGGCGCGATCCGTTAATCCATCGATGGTTACATTGCCATCAAATCCAGGTTTTACCGGGTTGGGGAAAGCAAACACCCCTTCAAGATCATCTGCTGGTGCACTGCTGCGATCACCTTGAAAAGATACAATACCATTGTCCGTAGCAAAATAGATTTTGCCTGTTGCGTTGTCAATAGCTATATCATTGACCGTATTGGAAGGTAAGGGCGAATTATTTTTAGTGAACTGGAAAATAGTTTCTTGTCCAGAGGGCGAGAATAAAAAAGCTCCTGCGCTTGCGGTGGCTACCCATTTTCTATTACTGCCATCGACTTCTATATCGATTACTGCCTGATCTGCCAGTAATTCTCTCGGGACTCCATTTTGATCTTCGATAATGATGGCCCGGGCATCTGGCGGGTTATCAGATAGAATACTATTTGCATTAAACAGCACTCGCAAGCCTAGATCACTTCCTATCCACAACTGCTCGTTCTGGTCCAATGTTAATGCGCTCACATTGTTATTGATCAAATTTCCGTTTTGGATCTCGTTAAATAAACGGCCATACCTATTATTCGTAGGGTTGTAGGCATAAACGCCAAGGGCTATTGTTCCAAAAAAAACATTGCCCGAGTTTGATACCACTATTTTAGTTGCACTTTCTTTTTGACTGCCATCTAATTCTGGAAATTCGTCGGATACATCTACCGATGACCAGTTGCCAGTAGGATCTCGCCGATTGATCATTTCACTAACTTGAGAAGCTATCGCCCATAAGTTTCCCTGTCTATCAAATGTACTTTCAGATACCCGCACGAACTCTGTACTGGGTGGCAATATGCTGCTGAGCGAGCTATTCCCTACACCGTATTGGATTGCGGCTGCTCCATCGACAAATTGCAGAATACCGTTATGCATAGAGTTTAAATACACCTCATCTGGGTTGTTTGGATTGATGGTAATGTTTGCAATACTATTGATATTATTTACCTCTGCAGGCGTATAATTGGTCCAAGTATCTTCCACTAAATGGCTAATCCCAAATTGGTCTAGAGGGAAAGGATCATAAAAACCATTATAGTCGCCGTAGCCTACCCATAGTTCATTAGGTGAAGCGGTTACAGAAAAAGCCCTGTTTCTAGTAGGGCCATCTGCCACAATAAATTCTGTGGGATTTATATTTTGTCTATCCAGTCGCACCATCCCGCGGCTATCTGTTCCTATGTAAATACTTTGTGCATTGGAATTACCGGCGGTGAACCTCAATTGTTCTCCATTAACATCGCGTACATCTGTTAAGATAGAAAGATCTGGAGATCGTATCTGTAAAAAGGAAGTTCCCGTAACCGTAAATTCTCCAGAAGAGGTAGTCATATCCACAACTCGAGATGGAAAAACTCCACCCGTAAATTGAAATGTGCTTGCAGAAAACTGTAGTATCGATCCGTCTATTCCTGCCGCGATGAGTGTGCTTCCCGTAGCAGCAACCTCGTCAAAGCTTCCCGTATTGATCTGATTCCAATTCATAAAATCAATTAGGAACGGATCTGTTATATCTGCCCGCAGTATTCCGGCATCGGTTGTTGCGGCATACAGAAAATTTTCAAATATTTCTAATGACTTTACCCGCAGCTGTGCACCGTTAGCACCTATAAAGTAAGTATCATTGAACTCCAATCGTTCCAGATCATAGATCGCTATTCCAAAGTCTGTAGCGATGTATAGTAAATCTCCATTTGCTAGAAATTCATTGATGCGCTTACGATCGGGATTAATCACCTGTTTATCCCGTATAGCAACGACATCCAGTACGGTGTCGTCCTCAACTATTTGTAGCAATCCATCCTCATACCCTATGACCAGTTGGTCATTCTGTTCATTGTAATAGATTTGCGAGATTAAATCACCGCTTAATCCATTGACTGTGGTAATTGTGGTGAAGCTACGGCTCGCAATATCATAGACGAATACGGCATTTTCACTGGCTGCATAAATTTGATCGGCCGTTTGCTCTATATCCACGATGCGGTTAAAAGAAAATAGCCCTTCCCATTGTTCCGTAAAATCCTGCGTGTAAGCCAGCTGGGATAAGAACAGTAAAAAAAGGAAGGAATATCTCATAATGGGATAACGCTGGTTTACGGCTTATCTGATAAAGATGCAAAAATAGGTTGAATTACGAGTATCAAAAAAGCCTCTGGAATTCCAGAGGCTTCTTTTTAATAATCTGATCAACTTGCAATGAGATGCCAGTTGAAGGATGATCTTACTGCATTTCAGTATAGTTTATTATATTTCGCTTTCGCGAAAGCGTACATACTTTTAATTAACTACACAATTCCCTGTGCGAGCATTGCATCTGCCACCTTCACAAAACCGGCAACATTAGCGCCTTTTACGTAATCTGTAAAGCCGTCCTTGTCCGTTCCATATTTTACACATGCCTCGTGAATATCATTCATGATGGTGTGCAAACGGTTGTCTACCTCCTCGGCAGTCCAGCTGTATCGCAAAGAATTTTGTGACATTTCCAACCCTGACGTGGCAACACCACCAGCATTACTCGCTTTTCCAGGACTGAATAGAATTTTCTTGTCTAAGAAGTGCTCAATTGCCTCTGGTGTACACGGCATGTTTGCTCCTTCACCTACACAAATACAACCGTTGTCCACCAATTTCTTAGCTTCTTCACCATTCAATTCGTTTTGTGTGGCACATGGCAGCGCGATATCACACTTGATATCCCATGGGCGCTCATCTGCTGTGAATGTTGCGTTACCATATTTATCCACGTACTCGCTTATGCGACCGCGTTTCTCGTTCTTAATATGCATGATATGTGCAAGTTTTTCTGCATCGATACCATCCTTATCATGAATAAATCCATCAGAATCTGACATGGTCACCACTTTACCACCTAGTTGAATAATCTTTTCAGCAGCATATTGTGCCACATTTCCAGATCCAGAAATAACAACTGTTTTGCCCTCGATCTTTTCATCACGGGTCTTCAACATATTTTCTGCAAAGTAGACGTTCCCATAACCAGTTGCCTCTGGACGTATCAATGATCCACCGTAAGACCTTCCTTTACCAGTCAAAATACCCGTAAACTCGTTGCGGATTTTTTTGTACTGACCGAATAGGTAACCTATCTCACGTCCACCAACACCTATATCTCCTGCAGGCACGTCTGTATCTGCTCCTATTATACGTTGTAGCTCTGTCATAAACGACTGGCAGAAACGCATGACCTCACGGTCCGATTTTCCTTTTGGATCAAAGTCAGATCCACCTTTACCACCACCCATAGGCAATGTTGTCAAGCTATTTTTAAACGTTTGTTCAAAAGCTAGGAATTTCAAGATGCTCAGATTCACTGTTGGATGAAAACGTAGCCCACCTTTATAAGGTCCGATGGCGCTATTCATCTGGATGCGGTATCCACGATTGACGTGAACCTCATTCTTATCATCCGTCCACGGCACACGGAACATGGTAACGCGCTCTGGCTCTGCAATGCGTTCCAGCAACTTGTCAGCTCCATACTCTGGGTTTTCCTTGATGAATGGGATAACGGCTTCTGCAACTTCAGTTACCGCTTGAATGAATTCTGGTTCATTCGGATTCCTTTTTTTTACTAAATCAACAAAATCTTGGATGTTTTTTTCCATTATCTATAAAAATTGCGTTCTTAAAAAACGTTTTTGTTAAAGGCGCAAAGATAAAATTATCGCCCTTACTTAGATCAGTATTTCTTATTAATTTATGTTATGGTTAAGATTGAAATCTTCAACTATTTAGAAATAGATTGTAGTTCATCTAAACTATTGACGCGATTATACCGTTGTTCGATTGATCTGAACCCTATTTTGCTATATTTGGGCGAGATATCTTAAGAAATACTGAATGAAAGCTAGATACCGGCTAGTTGCTTTTACCATATTATTTGTTGCTAGTGGACTAGTAAGTAGTGCCCAATTCGGTTTCTCCCATGAGGTGGGTGTGATTGCTGGACCTGTTGCTTTTCAAAGCGACTATGGCGAGCGCTATGATTTTGACACAAATAAGGGAAATGTAGGTATCGGCATAGGTATCATTCACTACATCAATTTTGCGTATCGTGCAGATTGTAATTGTTACAGTCGCGATACCTACTGGAACGACCATTTTAAGATACGGTCAGAGCTTGACTACCACGTCACTACACTTAACCACTTGAGTGAGCTGGCAGAGCGGAATAGCATAGGCGGTTTGCAGTTGCGTTCCATGGAAGGAAAAGCCAAGGTTTTAGAAATAGGGCCTCATTTGGAATATTACCCTTTAAGTATACGTGATTTCCAAAATGGCGGCAGCAGTTGGGCGCCTTATATAGGCCTCGGCGTTCATTATGTCAATTACAAACCAGAGGCGATGAGTTCCCTCGGTCCATTAGGCAACAGTGTGACGACATTCCCGACATTTATTGATCGAATCGATACAGATCGTGGAAGTACCCTTGCCTATGTCGCAGATCTTGGAGTGCGCTATAAATTGACGCCATTGAGCGATTTATTGATTTCGTCCAAATGGCATTATTTCAACGATAACTATGTCGACGGGCTTAGCCCCAACATCAACACCAACCGCAACGATGACTGGATCTGGTGGTTAAATGTAGGGTTTATCTATTATTTGTAGCAGTAGGCTTGTCGTGAGTTCGCTTTCGCGAAAGTGGAACATCCCAACTAAAATTTATTTCCTAAAATGCTGATTGAAATCAAGTCGATACAAGGCAAGGGCGACTAGGATAGCGCCTGTTTCAAATCTGCAATAAGGTCATCTATATCTTCTATACCTACAGAAAGGCGTATCAGAGAGTCGACTATACCTAATTGTTCACGGTCAGCCTTTGGGATGCTTGCATGCGTCATAGTTGCGGGATGTCCCGCGAGGGATTCCACGCCACCGAGACTTTCGGCCAGGGTAAATATGGTGAGTCTTTCCACAAATTTCACCGCACTTTCCAGCGTACCCTCCTTTGTACTGAAGGAAACCATACCACCGTAATCGTTCATTTGCCTTTTAGCAATTGCGTGGTTAGGATGGTCTTCAAAACCAGGCCAATAAACCTTATCGACACCAGCATGTGATTTTAGAAAATGGGCTACCGCTGCACCATTCTCACAGTGCCGCTGCATCCTAACATGTAAGGTTTTTATACCTCGCAGGACTAGGAAGCAATCCTGTGGGCCGGGAACCGCACCGCTGGCATTTTGTATAAATGATAATTGATCTGCTAAGCCTTTATCTCGTACAACCAGCGCACCCATCACTACATCGCTGTGACCTCCCAAATATTTTGTGGCGCTGTGCATCACGATATGAGCACCCAGATCTAAGGGTGTCTGTAAAAAGGGCGTTGCAAAAGTATTGTCCACCGCAAGCAACAATTGGTGTTTCTGGGCAATGTGGGCAACAGCCTCAATATCGATGATGTTCATCATCGGGTTAGTAGGCGTTTCTGTCCAGATAAGTTTTGTTTGTGGTGTAATGAATTGTTCTATACTCGCGGCATCACCCATTGCCACAAAATGAAATTTAATCCCAAATTGCTGAAAAACCTGTGTGAAAAGCCGATAGGAACCGCCATAAATATCGCTGGTAGAGATCACCTCATCACCAGACTTAAGCAATTTCACTACAGCGTCAATCGCGGCAAGTCCAGAGCTAAACGCTATCCCAAAGTTTCCATTTTCCAGACTGGCGATAGATTTTTCTAGTGCCGTTCTTGTAGGGTTTCCACTGCGCGCATAATCATAGCCCTTGTGAACGTGAGGAGAGGATTGAGCGAAAGTAGTGGTCTGATAAATAGGTGGCATAACGCTATCATAGGCTGGATCTATATTATCCTGACCG
>JBBSPH010000050.1:0-12447 GCA_038258985.1 Flavobacteriales bacterium | reverse complement strand
CACCAGATCCAGAGTTTGAGGCAGACCCACGATTTGCAGAGGATGAAGATGATGACGAGTACGGCGATGATGAAGAGTTTTATGAAGATTACGACGATAACGAGTTTTACTAGACCTACATGATCAACCTATACAATACCAGAATTGAAGACCTAGCGATCCATCGTGTCGGCAATAAAAATAAAGGCGAGATGTTGCTTACATCCAGCAGTAGCACGCCATTGGATGACGAGATGCATTCCTTGATGAAAGAGTATTTTTTGAAGCCATTCCGTTCCAAAGAAGAGGCTTATTATAGTTTCCATCATGAAGAAGACCTAGAGTTTCATGAGATGTTCGCTTTCGCGAAAGCGATATTCTCCACTCCAGCAAGCCTACTGGAAAACTCTAAAAAGATTGCGAAACAACTCTACCAGCAGTCCGTTCATCCACACATTAGAAGCGGCGAGGTATATGTGTGTCACTTGACTAACGTGATGCTGGACAATGTCAAAGTAGACGCGATAGGTATTTTCAAAAGCGAGATCAAACAGGATTTCCTGCAATTTGAAGAGTCAGAAACCGATCTGAAAATGATCCTTAAACAAGGCGTCAACCTCAATAAACTGGATAAAGGAGCCATCATTTTCAATGCGGAACAGGAGAATGGTTTCAAAATTTTAAGCGTTGATTCCAACCGTTATGATGCAAAGTACTGGCTAGATGATTTTCTGGGCGTGGACGTTTTTGAAGACGAAAATTTCTTTACCAAAAAATACCTGAAATTCTGCCAGGATTTTGCAAAAGACGTTGTTCTTCCTGCTGAAGATAAAAAGGAAGAAGTGATGTTCATGAACAGAGCGGTCAACCATTTTGCCAAAAATGATTCCTTTGAAGAGTCTGCATTCCTGAACGATACCTTTGAGAATCCTGACCTAATTCCAGAATTTAAAAATTATAAGGTAGAAAAAGGTCCTAAATACAGTATTGAGGATGTTTCTAGTTTCCCTATTTCCAATACCGCGGTAAGTGCCGCTAGAAAAGGGATCAAAAGCGTAATCAATCTAGACACGCACGTCCAGATAAAGATGGACTTTACCAACAGCGACAGTGCAGAAAAGTACATCGAGAAAGGTTGGGACGAGGAGCGCCAGATGTATTACTACCTGGTCTACTTTAACCGCGAAGAGAAGAAATAGATCAGATCTCGTTGCTGTAATTGCGTCGTACAAACTCTAGAGCGGTGTTGAGCACAGATCCCATATTGCGGCAATTGCGGAATTTGATATCACCCGTAAATTCCAGTAGCTCACCCTTGAGTTCCTTCAATTTGGGTGCAGATGTCAGGTGGTCCGTCCGCATGCATTTCATCAACGCCTTATAACGGGTCTGCGTATTGATCAGACGTTTTGCAATCAATGCACGTTCCTCTTTCTTATATTGTTCTATACTTTCGTTTTTGAGGCATTCTGCCACATTCATGACCATGGGAACATTTTCCTTGAAGAATTGTGGTCTGTAAACCTTTAACCTGCCTTCATAACTCTGCTGGTCAAAATCAATCGCACGTATCGCATAACTCACGCGATCAAAATCGTGGGTGGGAATAATGACATAATTATAAGCCCGCATATCGCCCAATAAACGTATAAGGCAACGCTCGTTGAACTTTACAAACTCCTTGGCGATCTGTGTGCGCTCCTGATGGTTACAAGCCTCAAGGTAATCCTCTATGAACTCATCACCTGGAATCCCGGCAATATGTTCTTCAATTAACGTATCTCCATTGACTAAAAAGTTTATGCGGTGAGGTGACAGCAAATGCTCTAATTCTAACCCATAGATTCTGGAAGCGTCTGCTTTTTTTACATAAAAGTAGGTATGCCCATCATTAAGAATATTTCTGATTTTAATGCGGAACGGCTTTGTGTTGCCAAAAGTACAGTAGTCCACCGCATCCACGGTCAGAAATCCCTGTGATTGATCCCTCCCATCACTGTGCAATACATCATAGATATGCTTCAAATCACGATCAATGTGTTCCCGTTCAGTATCTGAATAGTAACAGCGCACCCATAAGGTATCGTCATCATTGCGATCGTAGACGGTTACCGCACCTTGAAAGCGCAACAAATCATCATAAGAAACCGTGATTTGGGACGACCTGTTGTATTTGGTTAGGTATTCCTCGAGTTTTTTATGTACGGGAAAAGTGGGTTTCTTTCTAGACAGGAGTTTGTCATCTTGAACTTCATTCATGGAAATGGTAACGTTTTACTTTTATATTTGACTCATAATACAACAAAAACGCCAACCGTGGAAAAAATACTTGAAATTAAAGGGCTCTCTAAACATTATGGCGCACTTAAGGCAGTTGATAATGTTAGCTTCCAAATAGAAAAAGGTCACGTGTATGGTATCCTGGGACCTAATGGTAGTGGCAAATCCACTACCCTGGGAATGGTGCTTAATGTGGTCAACCCTACCGCAGGAAGTTATGCCTGGTTTGATGGCACGGTGGATAGTCACGATGCCCTTAAGAAAATAGGTGCGATCATCGAGCGTCCCAATTTTTATCCCAGTATGGATGCGGTGCAAAACCTCAAGCTCGTTTGTAAAATCAAGCAGATTCCTGAAGATAAGATTGATGAGAAACTGGAGCTGGTAGATTTGCTTTCGCGAAAGCGTAGTCCCTTCAAAACATATTCGTTAGGAATGAAGCAGCGTCTAGCCATAGCGAGTGCATTGCTCAACGACCCTGAAATCCTGATTTTGGACGAACCTACGAACGGTCTGGATCCACAGGGAATAAGAAAAATACGCGATATCATCCAGCACATTGCCGCACAAGGAACGACTATATTGCTGGCCTCTCACCTGCTGGACGAGGTAGAAAAGGTGTGCACGCACGTCATCGTTTTACGCAAGGGAAACATGCTCTATTGTGGACCAGTAGAGGAAATGAACAAAAACTTCGGATCTATTTTGATCGATGCTGCAGACAAAGCTTCTCTCCATGCCTTTTTGAAAACCCAAGATTATGCTGGGAGTACAGAAGATGGTATGGATGGTCTGGAAGTCAAACTATTGCGGGACGTGAATACCACGCAGATCAATCAGGATGCCTTCAATTCTGGTCTGGTGCTCAGCAAATTAATGTTTAAAAAACAAAGCCTCGAAGACCAATTTATCGAGCTAACCAAAAACTAACCAACAGGATGAAACGATTATTAGCCATAGAATTTCATAAATTCAGGTACAGCCGCAGTAGCAAGGTATTGACCATTATATACCTCACCATTGTCGGGTTGATGATGTTGGTAGGAATGATACGTATTGACATTAATGGATTTAGCGGTAGTTTTTCAGATCTTGGAATTTTTGATTTTCCATACGTCTGGCATATTAGTACGTATTTTACCAGCTTTCTCAAGATATTTATTGCCATTGTGATTGTATCACTGACTGCCAGTGAGTACAGCAACCGTACGATCAAACAGAATCTTATAGATGGACTGAGCAAGAAGGAATTGATTCTCTCAAAATTCTATTTTGTTCTGGTACTGGCGTGTTTAACCACCTTAGTTGTCTTCATTGCTTCGTTGATACTTGGTCTGATCTATTCTGATTACAATCAGGCAAATATCATCTTCTCAGAGCTGGAGTTTATGGGAGCATTCTTTTTAGGGCATTTGGTGTTTTTTTGTTTCTGCCTATTTGCGGGAATATTATTGAAACGCAGTGCCTTTGCATTAGGTTTTGTTGCCGTATGGTGGATGTTTGAGGGCGGTGTGAATATTCTAGCGTATGTATTAGATAAGGCATACTTGACGAATATTAGTGAGTATACCACTCATATATTGCCCTTGAATGCCATGTCAAATTTGATCAAACAACCATTTACAAGAATTGATTTGATAGGCGGCAGCATCGACCAACTTACGCAGGGGACAGTGGTTTTTGACTATCAAATCGAATGGATCGATGTAGCGGCTGTACTTGTGTGGAGCAGCATCTTTATCTATTGGTCATATGCCTTATTGAAGCGTAGGGATTTATAGGACTATTCCCTTAAATTAGTGACATGATAAAAACACGTTTCTTCATGTTCATGCTGTTATTTTGTGCAGCTCAAGTTAGTTTTGGACAATTAGAAGCAGCAAATTGGTATTTTGGAGACAACGCAGGATTACGCTTTGATCCCGTTACGGGAGCTGTAAGTGCTTTGACCGATGGGAGCTTGCGAACTGATGAGGGCTGTTCCACCATCTCAGATGCAAATGGAAATTTGTTGTTTTACACTGATGGGATTACTGTTTATAATAGAAATCATATTGTAATGCCGAACGGCCGCAACCTGCGCGGCAATCCATCCAGCACCCAAAGTGGAATTATTATTCCTAAACCAGGTGATTCAGATATCTATTACATCTTTACCGTATCCAGCGGATCAGAATTTGAACTTCCCTATGGTATGAACTATTATGAGGTAGACATGACGCTGAATGGCGGTCTAGGTGACGTAGTTACTGATGTCAACAATCCAACAAACCTCATCCCGCTGTGCTCAGAAAAAATTGCTGCCATAAAAGCGGAAAACGATGTTGATATTTACGTCGTGGGTTATGCAGATGAAAATGGCAGCTCAAATAATAGATTCAATACATTCTATACATTCAAGATCACTCCAACTGGTGTTGAAACTATACCTGTAAAGCGAACGTTCTCGCAAATTGTTTCTGAACGGAGAGGTTCTGTAAAGTTCTCATCCGACGGGAAGCACCTTGTTTCTGCCAACATGGGCCAGGGAACCTACCTCTATGACTTCGATACAACAACGGGAATAGTTTCCAATGAAGAGGCTCTGGATTTAACCTTTGACAATAATCAAGGGTATGGCGTAGAGTTTTCTCCAAATAATCAATATCTATATGTTTCTGCTAATAATGGTGCTGGGGCAAATGCTCCAGCTTCGTTTCACCAGACTGACATTTATCAATTTGATGTAGAAAAGCCTACCATAAATCAGATCAACGCCAGTCGCATCTCTATTTATTCTGGAATAGGATATAGAGGGGCATTGCAGTTAGGTGTAAATGGTAAAATATATGTAGCGCAATCCGACAATTATTCGGATGGCCGCCCGTTCCTGGGCGTGATCAACAATCCAGATATCAAAGGTGCAGGTGCAAACTATCAGCGGGATGCGATACCGTTAGCAAGTAAACTTTCCAGACAAGGTCTGCCGCCATTTATACAAAGCTTTTTTGCGTCTATTGATGTTGAAAATTTTTGTCAGGGTGATGATACGTTGTTTTCGTTTGAATCAGATACCGCTCCCAATTCAGTGGTTTGGGATTTTGGAGATTTGACCAGTTCCACGGCCTTATCACCTAGCCATCGTTACGTAAATCCAGGAGTCTACGACGTTGTACTTACGTTAGATTATCTAGGAACTACCAGAAAGTTTTTTAAACAAATTGAGATATTTGCAAATCCTGTGGCAAATGCTGCAACCGTTGTTGATGTATGTGATACCAGTAACGACGGTACAGAATCAGTACCGCTTACCGCCACGATCAGCGAGATTTTAGGCACTCAAGATCCACAAAAATTTAGGGTGACCTTTTTTACCAATCAAGCGGACGCAGATTCCTCGCTCAACCCAATTGATGTTCCCATCATCATCAATACCACAAAACGAACCCTTATCGCTAGAGTTGATAATATTTTTAATTCCGAATGTTATGCGAGTACACCCGTAATTGTTAATCTATTTGGTCAGCCGGTAGCAAATCCGGTGGGAAATCTGGAAGTTTGCGATGATAATTTTGATGGTATCCTAACATTTCAAATGGGCAACCAGACTGTAGGGATATTGGGAACCCAACCGTCTACAGATTTTACGGTCAGTTATCACGACAGTGCCGCAAACGCAAATGGCGACTTGAATCCGTTACCATTATCATTCAGAAATACCACTACTTTTCGGCAGACTGTATTTGCAAGGATAGAAAATAACTTGAAGGATACGTGTGTTGCGGTCACCAGTTTTGATTTAGTCGTTCAGGCAAGGCCAGAAGCTGTCGATTTCAATGCTTTTCAGTGTGATGAAGATGGTGTAATAGACAACCGTACCAATTTCAATCTGGAAAGTTTTGATCAATCAATTGCAAACAATGCAGCTAATGTTTCAGTTTCCTATCACCTCAACCAAAATCAGGCAGATAATAATGTCGGTAATCTGGACAAGCGTGATTATAGAAATACCGCTAATGGACAAACTATTATTGCCCGGGTAACGGACGCTACCACCGGCTGTTTCAATACCGCTACAATTACATTATCTGTTAGCGCCAGCGATGCACAGGACGCCACGTTGGAACTTTGCGATGATGATGGTGTACAAGATGGTTTTCAAACTTTTAACTTGGCAAATGCAAATAGTGCAGTTCTTTCCAGCGCTCCGCCCAACCTGAATTTGAATTATTACCTCACCACCAGCGACGCTCTTTCAGAAAGAAATCCTTTACCTACCCAATTTACCAATTCAATTTCAGGTAGCCAGACTATATATGCACGTGCAGAATCACCTGATGGAAACTGTTATGGAATAAGTGAAGTTTTATTGATCGTAAATAATTTACCAGTAGTGCAACCCACAGCAGAATTTGACTATTGTGGTAATGATCCACAACCGCTCACGATTGACGCAGGTATTCTAATAGGAAGTCCTGCCGATTACACCTATCGATGGAGCACTGGCGAGACGACCTATGCCATTGACGTAACAGCCGGTGGTGATTATCAAGTGATTGTATCTAATGCTAATGGTTGCGATAACGATCGTGTGGTGACAGTTATCATCAGTGAACCGGCTACTATAGATGCCATTGATACGGTGAATGCAAATGGCGGTCGTTTTGGAGCTGCAACTGCAATGGTCAGTGGTTTAGGTGATTATGAGTATCGAATTGACATTAATGCGGGTTACCAAATCAGCCCTGTTTTTGAAGAACTAACGGCCGGATTCTATACTATTTATGTCAACGATATCAACGGTTGTGGAGAAGTGCAACAAGATTTTAGCATCGTGGGTTATCCACAATTCTTTACTCCCAATGGTGATGGGTTCAATGATCTCTGGCAATTAGCTGGGGTGAACAGTATTTTTGAGCCAGATGCAGATATCTACATTTTCGATCGTTTCGGTAAACTGGTTGGCCAACTGGGTTCCGCATCTGCCGGTTGGGACGGCACATTCAATGGAGAGCCGCTTCCATCAACAGATTATTGGTTCAAGGCAACCTTGACCGATGGGACTGAATTTTCTTCGCATTTTTCTTTGAAGCGCTAAACTTAGACTAGTTGATGTCAAATAAACAGTTCAAAATCATTGGTTTGTTGGTGGTTTTGGGTTGTTCCGCTTTCGCGAAAGCGCAATTACAATCCTCTCAGTGGTTCTTTGGAAATAATGCGGGCATCGACTTTAGGTCGGGAACAGTCACTGAAACAGGCAACAGCGCCATGGTCACCGGTGAGGGATGCGCGGCATTGTCTGACGACCAAGGAAATCTTCTTTTTTATACCGACGGCAGCACCATCTACAATCGCAATGATCAGGTAATGGTCAACGGCACTGGCCTCAAGGGAAACTCATCCAGTACCAGTAGCGCCGTGGTTGTACCGCTGCCGGGAACGGATGCAAGATTCTATGTTTTCACCGTGGATACAGACGATTTGGTATACAGAAATGCAGCCGGCATGCACTACTCCATCGTTGATATGCAACTGGACAGCGGCAACGGCGCGGTGGAGTTGGAAAGCAAGAACATTCAGATTCTGGAACGAACATCAGAAAAGCTGACGGCAATTGAAAATGGTAGCGACACGGGATACTGGATCATGACGCAGTTTGAAGATAAATTCTACAGCTATGAGTTGACAGCAAGTGGATTGAATCTGGAACCTGTCGTTTCACAGGTAGATCCGTTTATTGAACTGGTCGATTACTTCGTAACAAATGTTGACGTTGCAGCCATGCGAGGCTATATGAAAGTCAACAGCAGCGGGACGAAGATTGCGGCCGCACATTTTTCGAATAATACGCTCGCAGATTTTAATGGTGCATCCAGCATTCTGGAAGCCCGCAGCATTGCATTTGCACAGGGTGGTGAATTATACCTGTATGATTTTGACAACACCACTGGCGTGGTGAGCAATCCTATTCCTTTACTGACAAGAGCAGATGGTGGCTCATTCTACGGTCTAGAGTTTTCTCCCAACGGACGCTACCTGTATGCTGAAATTGATTATTTGTCCCCTTCCAGAACAGCGATTTACAACTTTTTAGGCGGTGAGATTGCACAATTCGACTTGAGCGCTACAGATATTTTAAATTCCAAACGAACGATTTACCAAGATAATTTTCTGCTTTTTAGAGGAGCCATGCAGCTGGGCATCGACGGTAAAATTTATCATTCCCGATTAGAGCAACCAGCGCTTAGCGTACTTAGCAACCCTAACGATCAAGCCGCGCCGGTAAACTATCGTTTTAACGAGCAGCCACTAGCTACTGGAACGCAAAGTGCGTATGGATTACCCATTTTTGTGCAAAGCTTTTTTCAGGAATTTGAGCTAAAACTAGAAGATGCCTGTGCTGGCGCAGTGGTACCAGTAATGCTAGACACCGCGGCAAATGACTTTACGGTCGTGTGGGATTTTGGCGATCCAGCTTCTGGTGGTGAAAATTCCAGTGTGCAACCGGCCACGGAACATGTATATCGTTCACCGGGAACCTATACGGTGACAGCAACCATACAAACAGTGTTTCAGCAGATAATCCTGCGGGAAACTGTAACGATAGCAGCGCAAGTATCCATCGGAGACTTCCCGCAATTATTGAGCGTTTGCGATGAGGGTATGGGAGTGGGAACATTTGATCTTGCCGGTATTGCCGCCCAAATAAGTACGTTGCCAGATCAAGTAGTGAATATCTACCCTACAGCCGCAGATGCCGCAATGCAGTTGGATGCCATTTCACTCGCTGATCCTTATGCTTCTTCCACTACCACCTTATTCGTGCGAGTGGATAATGATAATTGCTTCGAGATCTTAGAGTTGGAATTGACTGTGGAGCGGTGTGAACTGGAGGTCTTCAACGTGATCACGCCCAATGGAGACGGTGCTAATGACACTCTTATCATTCAAGGTCTACGCAATATATATCCCGCGTATACCATTTCTATTTTCAACCGCTGGGGAAGACTTATCTGGGATGGCGGGCCACAAACCGAGGATTGGGATGGCACCTCCAACCAGTCCAACGGTAGGAAATTGCTACCTGCCGGCACCTATTTCTACACGATCGAGTTGAATGATGAGCTGGTGGTGGACAAGTCAGGTTATGTTTATCTGACGTATTGATCATTTGATGGGTAGGGATTTTGTGGGAATTTCGCTTTCGCGAAAGCGAAAACCACCACATCCTCATTACTTGCTGGAAATTCTCGCCTAATTCATAAACTCCTACCGTAAAATTTAACAATAATACTATGCGTGCATAATACTTTTGATTATATTTGAGACTGGATTTTATGAAAGACAAAACCATAGATTACGTACTCAGGTCAACCTGGATGTCAGTTGCCAAAATGTACAACGAACAAGCAAGCGTTAAGGGAAGCACCATGGCTACTGGATTTGCGCTCATTAGTATTGATCCAGAAACGGGTACTCCCAGCACTGCTCTTGGACCCAAAATGGGCATGGAAGCAACTTCCCTGTCCCGCACGTTAAAGGCGATGGAAGAAAAGGGATTGATCGAGCGCAGCCGCAATCCAGAGGATGGCCGCAGTGTTCTCATACACCTGACTACTTATGGCAAGGAGATGAGGGATTTTTCTAAAAACGTCGTTAAAACCTTTGACAACCTTGTAAAATCAGAAATACCACAAGAAAAATTAAGTACCTTTCTTGAGGTGACCAATAGGATCAACGATCTGGTCAACTCAAAAAAAGTATACACTAAAGAATAAGTAATAGCTACACTATATAATGGGAAAACGCAGAATCAAACACGTAACGGTAATAGGCTCAGGAATCATGGGAAGCGGTATTGCTTGCCATTTTGCAAACATAGGCTGTGAGGTCTTGTTACTGGACATAGTGCCTCGCGAGCTAACCGATAAGGAAAAGGCGCAAGGCCTGACATTAGAAGATAAGCAGGTGCGTAACCGCATGGTAAATGAAAACCTAGCAAGTGCCATTAAAAGTAAACCAGCTCCACTCTACCATAAGGATTTTGCGAATCGTATTTCTACTGGAAATCTAGATGATGATTTGAAAAAAATCAAACATACGGACTGGATTATTGAGGTTGTTGTAGAAAGGTTGGATATTAAAAAATCTGTTTTTGAAAAAATTGAAGAACATCGCACAAAGGGTACTTTAATTACCTCCAATACTTCTGGAATTCCCATACATTTTATGAATGAGGGAAGAAGTGAAGATTTCCGCAAGCATTTTGCGGTGACCCACTTTTTCAATCCGCCACGTTATTTAAAATTATTTGAAGTTGTTCCTGGACCAGATTGTGATCCAGAGGTAATTGACTTCTTAATGAAATACGGTGAGGATTATTTAGGCAAGACATCTGTTTTGGCAAAAGATACTCCAGCATTTATAGGTAACCGAGTGGGAATCTTCTCTATCCAGAGTTTGTTCCACACCGTGAAAGAAATGGGATTAACCGTTTCCGAAGTTGATAAATTGACCGGTCCAGTGATAGGTCGACCTAAGTCGGCTACATTTAGAACGGTTGACGTCGTTGGACTAGATACGTTGGTACATGTTGCTAATGGTGTTTATGAGAACGCTCCAGAAGATGAGCATCGAGACACTTTCAAACTCCCAGAATTCATCGACACGATGATGACTAACAAATGGTTGGGAAGTAAGTCTGGGCAAGGATTCTACAAAAAAGTAGATGGCAAAGATGGCAAAAGCGAGATTCTAGGTCTAAACCTAGATACGATGGAATACGAGGCGCAAGACCGCGCCAAGTTTGCAACACTTGAACAAACCAAAACCATTGATAATGTTCCAGACCGCTTTCCCGTATTAATAAAAGGCAAAGACAAAGCTGGCGAGTTTTACCGCAAGTCATTTGCGGCATTGTTTGCCTATGTACAGCATAGAATCCCAGAAATATCTGACGAACTCTACCGCATCGATGATGCGATGAGCGCAGGATTTGGTTGGGAAAATGGACCTTACGAGATTTGGGATGCCGTTGGTATCCAGAAAGGTATTGATCTGATGAAAGATCTGGGCAAGGAACCAGCATCCTGGGTAACTGAAATGCTGGAAAAAGGTTTTGAATCGTTCTATAAAGTGAAGGATGGCGCAACCTACTACTACTCTATTCCAGACAAAGATTACAAGAAAAAACCAGGTCAGGATAGCATTATCATCCTTGACAATATTAGAAAATCACAGGAAATCTGGAGCAACTCTGGAGTTTCTATCCAAGATTTGGGCGATGGAATTATCAACTGTGAATTCCGTTCCAAGATGAACTCCATTGGTGGTGACGTTCTTGCCGGCTTGAACAAAGCGGTAGATCTAGCAGAAAAGGATTATGACGGATTGGTTATTGCAAACCAGGGAACAAACTTCTCAGTAGGTGCAAACATTGGGATGATTTTCATGATGGCGGTAGAGCAGGAATATGACGAGCTCAACATGGCCGTCAAACAGTTCCAAGATACCATGATGCGCATGCGTTACAGCAGCATTCCAACCGTTGCCGCGCCACACCAGATGGCATTGGGCGGTGGTTGTGAACTTTCATTGCATGCAGACGTCGTTGTGGCGAGTGCCGAAACCTACATCGGTTTAGTGGAATTCGGCGTGGGATTGATTCCTGGCGGTGGTGGTTCTAAAGAAATGACTGTTCGCGCAGCAGAAACCTTTAAAGAAGGTGATGTAGAACTGAACCGCTTGCGTGAATATTTCTTGACCATCGGTCAGGCGAAGGTTGCAACAAGTGCCTACGAGGCATTTGACCTGGGTATTTTGAAGAAAGGAAAAGATACCGTAGTTGTGAATGCTTCCCAGCAAATCGCTTTCGCGAAAGCGGAAGCCCGCAGACTCGCAAACATGGGTTACACGCAACCACCACCGAATAAGAACGTAAAAGTGTTGGGTCAGCAAGCATTGGGAATGTTCCTCGTGGGAACAGATGCGATGAAAGCCGGAAAATACATCAGCGCGCATGACATGAAAATTGCCAATAAACTTGCCTACGTCATGGCCGGTGGCGATTTGAGCCAGGCACAAGAAGTTTCAGAACAGTATTTATTAGATCTAGAACGAGAAGCATTCTTGAGTCTAGCAGGAGAACGCAAAACTTTGGAACGTTTGCAGCATATGTTGCAGAAGGGAAAACCGTTAAGAAACTAGACT
>JBBSPH010000049.1:0-12452 GCA_038258985.1 Flavobacteriales bacterium | reverse complement strand
TATTGGAGAGTCCGCGAGAAGATTTTTCATCTGCTCGATTTTTTCTTCAAACGAACCTGTTAGAGTAAATACTGGTTGTAGTTTCTGAATTGCTTCTGGAAGAATGCCTTTTTCCTGCATCTCCTTCTTCACAAGGTCTGCTCCTATTTTATCCAGTTTGTCTAGCGCAACGGTAAAATCAATGAGCTTTTCCGCTGCTCCCATCATTTCAGCGATGCCAGCGAGAACCTTACGGTTATTGATTTTGATCGTACAGCCTTTGAGGCCTAGATCTGTAAAAACATCGTCAAACAGTTTTACAAACTCAACCTCCTGTAACAGGGAATCGCTTCCCACCACATCTGCATCGCACTGTGTAAATTCACGGAACCTACCTTTTTGCGGTCTATCGGCTCGCCAGACATTTTGCACTTGGTATCGTTTGAAAGGAAAAGCAATCTCATTCTGGTGATGTACAACATAGCGTGCAAACGGTACTGTCAAATCATAGCGCAGCGCACGGTCACTGATTTGTGGCGTGATGACAGCCTCATTTTTATCTTCTAGATCATTTGAATCAACCTTGGAAAGGTATTCACCGTTATTCAACACCTTGAATATCAAACGGTCACCTTCCTCTCCATATTTACCCAACAACGTTTCCGAATTCTCAAAACTAGGCGTCTCAATAGGCATGAATCCGTAGAGCTGAAACCTGTTCTTAATGATATCAATGATATACTGCCTTCTCTCCACCTCATTCGGGCTGAAATCTCTTGTACCTTTGGGAATGGTCGGTTTTTGTGCCATAGCGTGCTTAAAACCTGCAAATATAAAACCTTAGTGGTGTACTTGGGACGATGTAACTTCCTATCTCTATACCCAGCTTGAATATGGGAGTGTAGATACCGCTAAAAATTTTTCGCTATTCCTGTAATGTTACAAATCATTGTAAGTCCAATAGGTCATGATAGGACTATTCCGTGAAAATCTAAATATCGCGCAGCAAAGCATCAAGAGCCAGTTACTGCGCACCATCCTAACTGTATTTATTATTGCTATAGGAATTACAGCGTTGGTAGGAATTCTGAGCGCGGTTAATGCATTAGAACGCACTTTGAGCGACGGTTTCTCTGATATAGGAACAAACACCTTTAATATCCAGCGCTATGCCAGAACCACGCAACGCAGTGGTGGTGGTGAAGTACGCAAGATCAATCCTCCATTAGATTTTACGGTGGTCAGGGAATTTGAGGAGACCTATAATTTTCCTACGTCGCAGGTAGCCATTTCCTTTCAAGCAACCTCGCAGGCAGAAATCAAAAGTGAGGACCGTAAAACCAAACCAAAGGTAATTGTGTCTGGTGTCAACGAGCATTTTATAGACAATAGCGGTACCAAGATCCTTGAAGGCCGTGGTTTTACCGTGAATGATATTCTTAACAATAGCCGCGTTGCACTGGTAGGTAGCGATATGGAAGATGTCCTTTTTCAAGGGCTAAATCCCATTGGACAAACCATCAGTATACGTGGGAGTAAATTTACCGTAATAGGATTATTGGAAGAAAAAGGTTCCACGTTTGGAAATAACGTCGATTTACGCGTTTTGATTCCGCTTAATGTGGCCCGCAGTATTTATACCTTGCCAAATATCAATTATGATTTAAGTGTCAAGGTACTAGATCAGCAATTAATGAATGGAGCGCGGGATAAAGCTGTCCTAGCGATGCGCAACATCCGTGGATTGACACCGGTGGAAGAAGATAATTTTGGTATTGTTCAACGGGACGAGTTGATGTCATCGGTAGATGAAATAAGTGTAGCGCTTAATGCTGCCGCCATCATCATAAGTGTGATCACGATATTCGGTAGTTCAATTGCCTTGATGAATATCATGCTAGTTTCTGTAACAGAGCGCACACGGGAAATAGGTGTACGAATGGCTCTAGGGGCAAAACGCAGTACGATATCATGGCAGTTTTTTATGGAAACCTTACTGATCAGTCAATACGGTAGTCTTTTGGGAATCGGACTGGGTGTTTTAATAGGTTATGGCGTATCATCCGGCTTTGAAATACCATTTGTAATCCCGTGGACCGCAATTATTCTCGCCACCATTATTTCTATTTTGATCGCTATATTCTCTGGTATAATTCCCGCCATTAAAGCTGCCAAACTGGATCCTATCGAGGCCTTACGCTATGAGTAATATTTACACCTCTACCTATAACTCGCCAGTAGGCGAGATAGTTTTAGGTGTTTTTGAAGATCAATTATGCCTGTGTGACTGGAAATATCGTAAAGAGCGAGCTACGATTGATAACCGTATCAAGGCGTTTCTAGCAGCCGACTTTGTTCCTGGAAATCACGATCTGTTTGACCAGACCAGTTATCAACTTGATCAATATTTTGAGGGTAATCTTCAAGACTTCCATCTACCATTATTGCTTTGTGGTACTGACTTCCAGCAAAGTGTTTGGAAAAGCCTGTTACAGATTCCATATGGACAAACCATGTCGTATGGTTCGCTTTCGCGAAAGCGAAACGACCCCAAATCCATACGAGCTGTTGCTGGAGCGAATGGTGCAAATGCAATTTCTATTATCGTGCCTTGTCACCGCATCATAGGAGCTGATGGCTCCCTGACTGGTTATGCAGGAGGTTTGCCGGCAAAGAAAGCACTGCTAAAGATCGAAGGTGTCGATCTTACCAACGGTCAGCAATCGCTATTCTAAAATTCGTTATTCTTTTTACCCATTTCCATGAGGTCATCAAAATAATTGTACAGGTCGCCTTTCGTAATAACGGCACCGGATTCAATCAATTTAAATTTATCAACTCCGGCATCTGATCCGTAAGATTTTATGGCGGTAAAGAGTTTGACCTCCTCGTCCATTAAATTATTTTGCAACCATTTGTAACCGGTAGGTGTGGTAATATCGATCTTGTCATCTCCCACCATGATGGAGATCAAACCCATTTCCTTCTCCCGCAACTCAAACAAATTCATCGTGTTGGGACTGATGTGTTCTAGAAATCCGGCTTTCTGTAAAACGCCTTCCCAGATGAGATCTGAAAATATGTCCAGTTCCTCTTCCGCAACTTCAGGTTTGCTCTTCTTTATATTTTCCCATTCCGCAGCAGTGATGGTTTGCGTGGCAAGAAAGTTTATAAATTCTAGATGCAGTTCTTCCAACTGCTCTTTTGTAAGTCTTCTATATTTCATACTATGGAATAAAAAAGCCGTCCCAATGGATGGAACGGCTCTGTTATTATTTCAATGTGATTAACCTTTAGCGGCTACAACATCAAATATAAGGTTTGCTTGAACTTGACGGTGAAAACGGATAGCCGCTTCGTATTGTCCCAATCGCTTGATGTTACCACCAGCGATAGAGATAAACTTCTTGTCAATCTCCACACCTTCTTTAGCTAGTGCATCAGAAAGATCTGCAGTAGTTACAGAACCGAATAATTTGTCCCCTTCTCCAGCTTTTACAGCCATTTTAAGGTCCATTCCATTCAGTTTGTCAGCTTGTGATTGTGCTGCCTTAACGTTAGATGCTTCTTTATGTGCGCGTTGCTTGGTTGTCTCTTGAAGTTGCTTTTTTGCTCCTGGAGTCGCCATTACAGCTTTTCCCTGTGGGATCAAAAAATTACGTCCATAACCAGGCTTAACGGTAACGAGGTCGTCTGTAAAACCTAAATGTTCTACGTCTTGTTTTAGTATAAGTTCCATTATTGTCTGATTATATTATTTTAAAAGATCTCCTTCAAATGGCATCAAGGCAATGTGTCTACATCTTTTGATGGCGACAGCTACCTTGCGCTGGTATTTCAATGAAGTTCCTGTCAAACGGCGTGGAAGAATCTTCCCTTGCTCATTTACCAATCCCATCAAGAAATCTGGATCTTTATAGTCAATGTATTTAATACCGCTGCGTTGGAAACGACAGTATTTTTTACGCTCTTGGGTCTCGATCTTTAAAGGAGATAGGTAACGGATGTCACCATCTTTTTTTCCTTTAGCTTGTTGTTGTAATGTTGCCATAATTAAGCTTGAGATTTTTTAGACATTCTACTTCTTCTTTTTTCTGCCCACTCGATAGCGTACTTATCAAGTCGTACAGTAAGGTATCTCATCACGCGCTCATCACGGCGGAATTCGACCTCGTAGTCATTGATAACGTCGCCCTCGGCGCCAAATTGGAAAAGGTGGTAAAAACCACTTTTCTTGTTGTCGATTGTGTAAGCCAATTTCTTTAGGCCCCAATCTTCGTTAGCTACCATTTCGGCACCACGGTCAGTAAGGAGTTTCTCAAACTTCTTTACTGTTTCCTTTACCTGATCATCAGATAAAACGGGATTCAAAATGAAAACAGTTTCGTATTGATTCATATTACATTATTTTAAAACGAGTGCAAAAATAATCTATTTATGGAATCTGTACAATTAAATTTGTCAATGCTTTATTGTCATTTGGCATTACACCTTAATCAACATAATTCGTTAAAAAAGCTATAATTATCGGCAAAATGACTTTGTGACTTGCATTACGTCGAGAAAGGTAGTAGTATTGTGTAGCTCACTTAAGCCGTTAATCCCATGACCGATACTATTCTAAAATGTTTTGTTGTCGACGATTCCAGCATCCAGCGTCTTGCCATCGTCAAATTAATCGAGAATCACCCAAATTTGAAACTTACAGGTGAATTTAGCAATGCAATTGAAACAAAAACCGCCATCACAGATTCA
This sequence comes from Flavobacteriales bacterium, assembly GCA_038258985.1. GTDB lineage: Bacteria > Bacteroidota > Bacteroidia > Flavobacteriales > Flavobacteriaceae > Nonlabens. Next base: position 7,718 of record JBBSPH010000049.1, on the reverse strand, counting down.
GGGGTTGACCTTATATTTCTAGATGTTGAAATGCCTATTCTTACTGGGTTTGACCTTCTGGACGAGATTACGGAGAAACCAGGTGTCATATTTGTTACGGGCCAGACGAAATATGCCTTTAAAGCCTTTGACTATTCTGCTATTGATTATTTGCAGAAGCCCATCAAAAAAGACCGCTTTCTTTATGCTGTAGAAAGAGCCCTTTTAGCACATAAAATGAAGACTGAAATGGTGGAGGATAAAGGTGAATTCATCTTTGTCAAAAGCAATCTTAAAAAGCGAAAAGTTTATCTCAAGGATTTGAAGTTTATCCAAGCACTAGGTGATTATGTTAAATTAATTACCGAAAATGAAAGTCTAGTCGTACTTTCTACCATGAAATCTTTTGAAAAGCAATTGCCAGATGAGGACTTCCTGCGCATTCATAAATCCTACATTGTCAACTTGCGACGTGTAGAAAAATTTAATTCTAAAGCCGTAGAGCTTGACAACGAAGTGCTGCCATTGAGTCGCAACCGCAAGTCAGATCTTGTAGAGGCGTTGTCGCAGTTTTAACAAACCATTCCCCCATTACGAACCTGTCTTTATCGACAGGTTTTTTTTGCGGTAAAATGATGAGTTTTTTTTGCTTTCGCGAAAGCAAAAAAAGCTATTAACTAATAGCAGTCAACATCAATGTTGCAGCGTACCGCCCTAAATTGCTTGATACTTTCAAAGCTACGTCGCACCTTACCAATGAATCCTTTTACCGTTTCTGGACTATGCTTCTTCCCTATCTTGACCAACACATGGACATTAAATAAGTTGCGCACCCGAGAGATGGGCGGGAATTCTGGGCCCAACACCTCCACACCATGCTCAATCTGGTTGAGCGCATTAACGAACCATTGCCCTGCTTGCAAGGTCTGGTTATAATCCCTATGTTTAAAGGTGATTCGAATCAACCGCTGATAGGGAGGGTATTTGAATTGATATCTATCCTCCAGCTGCTGGTTAAACATGGTAGAGTAATCATAGTTACTCACCTGCTGCAGGATCATATGCTCCGGGTTATAGCTTTGAAGTAAAACCTTACCTCGTTTCTCTGTCCTACCCGCGCGGCCAGCCACTTGAGTGAGCAATTGGAAACATCGCTCGTGTGCTCTGAAGTCAGGAAAATTGAGCATCGCATCTGCATTCAAGACACCCACAAGACTTACATGTCTAAAATCAAGTCCCTTAGTCAACATCTGTGTTCCCACAAGACAGTCGACAGCCCTGGTTTCTACCTGATCAATCAGCTTTTCATAACTATATTTCCCGCGAGTGGTATCTAGATCCATTCGGGCGATTTTCTGGTTGGGAAAAATTTCCAAAAACTCCTTCTCAATCTGCTCTGTCCCAAATCCCTTTGTATCTAGATCTGTGCTGGAACATGCCATGCACTCAATTTGAATGAGGGTGTGATACCCACAATAGTGGCATCGCAATTGCTGCTTGTGCTGATGTACCGTCAAACTCACGTCACAATTGGGACACTGCGGTGCATGCCCGCAGGTATTGCATTCCATAATGGGCGCAAAGCCACGACGGTTTTGAAATAGGATTACCTGATCCTGATTGGAAAATGCTTCTCTCATGTGCTCTATGAGCGTATCAGAAAAGTGATGGGTCATCCGTTTTTTGCGGTGCTTTTCTTTGATATCGATCATGTTAATCTCTGGCATTTGTACATTACCAAACCGATGCTTTAGATTAACCAACTCGAACTTATTGATGGTGGTATTGTAGTAGGTTTCTAGGGATGGAGTCGCGCTACCTAATAAGACCTGCGCTTTTTTTGTTTTCCTAATATGATAGCGGCATCGCGGGCATGATATCTGGGTGCCGGATCAAATTGCTTGAAGCTACTCTCATGTTCCTCATCTACTACTATTAATCCAAGATCTGCGAAGGGTAGCAATAACGCACTGCGCGCACCGATAATGACATAGGGCTCATTTGCCTGTAAAACCAGACTCCAGACTTCTTGACGCTCATTAAGGTTATATTTTGAATGATAGACCAATACCTGATGCTTGAAAAAATACTGTAATCTGGATATGAGCTGCGTTGTCAAGGCTATTTCAGGTAATAAATAAAGACATTGCTTGCCTGCGGCCAACATCTCTCCTATCAATCGCACATAAATTTCCGTTTTACCACTAGAGGTAACGCCATGAAGTAGACACACCTTGTTTTCCTCAAAACTGGTTCGTATTTGCAAAAGCGCGGTTTGCTGGCCCTCATTAAGCTCGTGCAACTGGTTACCGGCCTGCTCATCCATCAACATGCTGCTTACCTCCTGCTCTGTTTCCAGCAATATTTCCTTATCAATCAATGATTTGATAACCGCCCGACTCGCACCAGATCGCTCTTCCAGATCTTTTGACTTTACAAGTTTGTTTCCGACCCGCATCATGAATAAAGTCATGATGGCCTCGCGTTGTTTAGGGGCCCGTGTCATAGAATCGAGAAGTTCCCGCAACCGCTCTTCATCTTTGTAGATAACAGCTAGCTGAATGTATTTTTCAGTTTTTGGTTTGTACGTATTGTAAAGCTCTTCCTGGAGTAGTATAAGGTCTTTTTCCAGCATTTGCTTGAGAATGGGAAGAACAGTCTTGCGATCAAGAATTGACATAATATCATTGATCTTAAGCGCTTTTCTATTTTCTAGGGCTTCTAGTATGAGGAATTCATTGTCGGTCAAGTTATCCTCATCAGGTATTGTGTTATCGTTGATCTGGATGACCGTTTCACTTTCTAACAACAGGGATTTAGGCAAAGCAGCCTTCATGACCTGACCTACACTACACATATAATAGGAAGCAATCCATTCCCAAAATTTAATTTGATCAGCCTGCAGTATGGGCTCTTCATCAATGACAAATTCTACGTCTTTAACCTCATAGGCAAAGCTTAAATTCTCGCGTATTTCTACCGCAATACCTGTATATAATTTTGATTTTCCAAATGGTACAGCCACCCTCATTCCCTGTTGTATATGGCCAGCCTCTTCACTGGTTATACGGTACGAGAAATACCGTTCTAATGGCAAGGGTAGGATGACATCGAGAAAATAGGTCATAAAAAAATCGGTTATGTAAAAATAACCGATTGAATTAGGCTTGCCATGTGCAACCTGTGGATTTTGTCAAGAAATTACAGCCGCTCCCAAGTCTGTGTGCGATAAACGAAAAGAACGTAGCCTCGAACCATCAACAAATCGGGATTGTCCTCGTTCAACCATATCTTACAATCGTAGGCCTTACCATTCTCGGGATCAATTACTTTTCCATCCTTATACATCTTACCATGCTTTTCAAGGTTGTTGATAATGACCATACCTTCAATAGGTTGATCCTTCATCTTACCCTCACAGGCGGCACATGTAGGATTGTCTGGAGCATCCTTAGAGAGGACTTTCAATACTTTTCCAAAATATTTGTCTCCTTTTTTAAAGATTTCAACGTGTGATTTAACTTCTCCGCTATTCTCATCAACGGTCTTCCATGTGCCGGTAACGTCTTGTGAGTTCGCTTTCGCGAAAGCGAAACACACCAACATCAATAGTAATAAATTTTTCATGTGTAGCTATTAAAAAGCCCATATCTCTATGGGCTTTATGTATTAACAAAGATCTTATTTAGATCCCAACATTCCTTTTTTCAAGTCCTTGTCTGCAGGGTTTGCACCCAACCAGATACCGAAAAGGCCTTTTTTAAAGTCAGTTCCCTCGATGGTGCCTAACAACTTACCATTTTTGTGCGCCATAGTTCCTTTTCCAGGTACATATGAAATTTGGAATTCATTTCCCTTTACGATAGCCTCATTAAAGAAACCGATGAACTTATCAATCTTAGGTTGTAATTTTTTACGCTCTGCAGCAGATACACTGTCTTCAAAACCTTCAGTTATTGCTTCGATCATTTTGTCCTGAGTTACCAGTTTGCTCACGATATCTAGAGTGATTGCAATTGGTTGGTCAGCATTTAGAAGTGTAGTCGCGTTGTTCGATTTAGTGGTAGTATACAAACCACCTACATAAAGATCAAAAACAAATTTTTCACGTAGTCCGGCACCATTAAGGGCAAGTTCCTTTCCATCTACAGTGATACTTTTTTCAACAGTAACGCCTTCAATGGTCATTTGTGCAGATGCTGTATAGGTACCCAAGGCAGCAACAGCAATTAAGAGTAATTTTTTCATGTTATAAAGTTTAGTTTTTAAATATAGTATTATAGTTTCAAATTCCGTGCCTTTAATGATCTGAGGGATGCATTGAGTTCAAAACCCAGCAGTAAAATGTTTGCATTCAACCAGATGTAGATCATTAAAATGAGCAATGCGCCTATAGATCCATAGATCTCATTATAAGACGAGAAGTTATCGATATAAAGCCCATACAAATAAGAACTGACCAATATCAAAAAGGTAGTCACTACAGATCCTATAGAGAAAAACCGTGTCTGACGACCTTCCTTAGTTCCTGTGTAATATAATGTGGCAACAAAGAAATACAACAATGCAATAATAGTAGCAACCCGCACGATGATTAAACCTATCTCGGTAGAACTTTGCGTCATAAAATCCTGCGCCCGCAAAACGCTTATCCAATACTCCACCACTCCCGTCAACACAATGGATATTAAGAGGAATAAGGAAAGTAGCAGCGATACACCTACGGATATGAAATATTGTCGCAACATATTCCTATTAAATTCGGAATGATAGGAGCGCTCAAAACCATCGAAAATCGCATTTACACCGTTGCTCATAAAAAATAATGAGGTTATAAACGCAATAGTCAAAAGTCCAGTATTTTCCTGTAAGGCGATCTCCCTAAAGATATTGTCAAAAGATCCAGCAGCCTGTGCCGGTAACAAACCATTGACGAATTCCAAAAACTGTACCTGGAAATTATCCACAGGTACAAAGGGAATTAAATTCAACATAAATAGAATAAACGGAAAAATAGCCATGAAGAAACTGTAGCTAATGGCACTGGCGCGCAAGGTAAACGCTCCCTGAACAATACCAAGACTGTAAGTCTCCCAAAGATCATAAGCGGTCATTCCTTCAAAGCCGGGCAATTTTGCGCGGCTGGATACGACCACAAACCAAGAAATCAATGGTATGCGCTTTAGTATTTTTTTTAGTTTACTCATCCATGGCTTTCAAACTCAGGTCCATATTATAAACGCTATGGGTGAGCGCACCACTGGATATAAAATCAACGCCACAATCTGCGTAGGCTCTAGCTGTTTCCAAGGTAATACCGCCGCTACTTTCAGTCAGGCAACGGTTTCCTATCAATTCTACCGCTGTTCTTGTATCCTGGTAATTGAAATTATCAATCAATATCCTATAAACTTGGTCTGATTTAAGAATCTCCTCGATTTCTTTTAGATTTCTTGCCTCAACAATGATCTTTAGTTGACGATTTGTCTCTTGCAAATATTCTACGGTTTTCTTGATCGCTTGGGTAATACCGCCAGCAAAATCAATGTGGTTGTCCTTAAGCATGATCATATCGTACAATCCATCGCGGTGATTGACACCACCACCGATCTTAACCGCCCATTTTTCTAACAAACGTATTCCCGGTGTTGTCTTGCGTGTATCAAGTATTTTTGTTTTGGTGCCTTGCAGCAATTTTACGAATTCGTTCGTTTTAGTGGCAATCGCACTCATGCGCTGCATACTATTGAGCACAAGTCGCTCTGCCGTTAGGATTGACCGTGAGGATCCAGTCACGTAAAAGACCTCGTCGCCATATTTGACTGGATCGCCTTCGTTTTTCAACTGCTCTATTTTGAGTGTGGAATCCACGTGGTGGAATATCGCTTTCGCGAAAGCGATACCCGCAATCACTCCATTATCCTTTACCAATAGCCTTGCCTTGCCAGTTGCGGTATCTGGTATACAGGCTAGGCTGCTGTGGTCACCATCACCTACATCTTCCCGCAAAGCGTTAGTGATAATGCGATTTTGCTCCTCTTCAAATAGCTGGCCCTGGTAATTCATGGTTGGTTTTTAGTAAGAATTCTCTCAAAAGTAAGATTATAAGCGGAATCCGGTAAATATGTTGAAAGATTTTACCTTTGTCGCATGAAGATTACCCTACTTGCGGTTGGTAAAACTGATGATGCCAAAATTGCAGATCTTGTCGATATGTATGCAAACAGACTGCAACACTATGTGAATTTTGAACTGGAAATTATTCCTGATCTCAAAAAAACAAAAAACCTGAGTATTGATCAGCAAAAAAATATGGAGGGCGAATTGATCCTAGGGAAATTGCAAACCAGCGATTTTGTGACCCTGCTGGATGAAAAGGGAAAGACCTACACTAGCCTTCAATTTGCAGAGCTTATCAACAAGCGCAGCCTGTCTGGTATGAAGCGACTTGTGTATATCATAGGCGGCCCATATGGTTTTTCGGATGCGGTTTATGGCCGTGGTAATTCTAAACTTTCTTTAAGTGCAATGACCTTCTCCCACCAGATGGTGCGCCTTTTTGCCTTGGAACAAATCTACCGCGCATTCACAATTTTAAAGAATGAACCTTATCACCATGAGTAAAAAGATATAAAAGGATTAATTTGGTGTATTTTTACACCAAAAACGCACCATGCCTAGACAAAGTATTTCCCTAACCGCACCTAATGATGAATGGTTAAAATCACAGGTGGAGAATGAAGAATTCTCCAGCAAGAGCGAATTGGTCAATGATTTGATCAGAAACGCCCGCAAAAAAGAGGAGCAACTAACGTGGTTAAGGGATAAACTTGAGCGCGCAGAGAAAAGTGGATTTTCAACTAGAACAAAAGAAGAAATTAGGGCCGAAGCTATAAAAAAAGTAAATGTTAGCATATAAAATTAGTAAAGTTGCAGATGCTGATCTTGTACGAATATTTGAGTATGGCTTGATTCGATTTGGGATTGTTCAAGCAGATAAATATTATGATTTGCTTTACTCTTATTTTGATATTATTGCAGAAAATCCATATTCTTTCGAGGCAGTGGATCACATATCTGTTGGTTATAGGCGTTGCGTTTGCAAGTCTAATTATATATTGTATTCCATATCTGATAATGTTGTTGAAATTCAAACCATCGTAGGCAATCAAGATATGAGCAACATTCTTTAACAATCCTTGTCAAGACCGTACCTTTACACAACAAAATCAATCTATGCTTATTTTAGGAATTGCTGGTGGTACGGGAAGTGGTAAAACGACGGTCGTTAATCAAGTGGTCCACGAATACCCGAATACTGATGTTACCGTTATTTCACAGGATTCTTACTACAAAGACACAAGTCACCTAAGCTATGAGGAGCGGGTCAAGATTAATTTTGACCACCCTAATTCCATTGATTTTGAATTACTCAAATCACATTTATTAGAGTTGCGCAAGGGTAATAGCATCGATCAACCTGTTTATTCTTTTGTAGAACATAACCGTACAAAGGAAACAGTCAAAACTGAACCTAGTAGTATTATAGTGGTAGAAGGTATCTTGATCTTAACCTTGCCAGAAATCAGAGAGCTTTTTGATATAAAAATCTACATTGATTGCGACAGTGACGAACGATTGATCCGACGTTTGAAAAGGGATATCTCTGATCGTGGTCGTGATCTTGATGAAGTCTTGGATAGGTATCAAAACACATTGAAACCCATGCACCAGCAGTT
>JBBSPH010000048.1:0-12508 GCA_038258985.1 Flavobacteriales bacterium | reverse complement strand
TCGCTCATAAGCGGCCATGCGCATGGGCAATGTTTTGGGCTTTAAGGATTTAGAAGACAAGTATATCCTACGATTTTCCTCACTGTCTAGAAAAGCCTTGATTAATAAATATGCTACGGCACCTACAATTAGTGCTGGGATAATCGCTATGAGGAGTTGGGTGGTGTTGATGGTCATGAATTAGTATCTCAATATTCAGTTCAAAAGTACGAATTGGATGAGGATACCTGCATGAATTACCTAGGTTTCAAAAAATATTAGTATTGAAAAATGTAGTGTAATTGTTCCGCTTTCGCGAAAGCGGACTTACTTACCCGTAAAATTAAAACCGGGCAATAAAAAAGCGAGGTGAATTTTGCAATTCACCTCGCTTAAAATCTTGACCCAACTTTTACCTATCCCTAATGTCGTTATTTCTAACGGTGGGTCTTAATTTTTTCCTTACTCTCAATCTTCAATTTTTTACTCATTTTCATTCCATTGACCTCATAACTTAATATGATGGATTCCCTCACGTTAAAACCAGCGTCCTTCCTGAAAGTTATCTGGTAATTTCCCGAGTCGATTGCTACACGTGATTCGGTCACCGTTTGACCCAAGTTATTTTCGCTATCAATGATTGCATATTGCTCAATGGTTTGAGTGTTATTTTTACTCCTAATGTCTATTCCTGTTATGGTAATCTCCCTGCTGGATTTGAATTGAAATGAATACATGATGTATTCTTTCGCATGAGGCACTCCAGGCAGATGACGCTGTTTAAAACCATTGCTCATATCTAGGCTTTGACAAGACACCATCAACATAATGGACAAGATGATTCCACAACTATTCTTAAGCCTCACCATTCACCACTATTTGATAATCAGTTTTTTAGTGGTGGAGTTTGCACCATTTGAAATACGTAGCATATAGATGTTACTTGTAAGTGAACTTGTATCTATTGTTCCATTATTTAAATCTCCAGTTAACACAAGTCCACCTATAACATTGTAAATCTGATATGTATAGGAAGATGGATTTTCTACCTTTACAGTTACTTCATTCACCGTAGGGTTGGGATACAATGAAAACTCTAAAGAGCTGGCAAGATCTTGTGTTCCCAGAGTTGAGTTTGCGATATTAATTTCCCAAAGTCCACGTCCAAATGTACCAGCAACCAATTTATCAGCGGTATAATGAATCTCTATATCACTAACAGATACGTTAGGTAGGTTTTGCCCTAGCCTACTCCACGACGCTCCACTGTTTGTAGTAGAATAGACACCCAATTCTGTGGCTGCAAATAGAACTTCGGAACCTTGATTTTGCTTGAGCAACACCTCATTCATTACAATGTTGGGTAGGTTGCCAGAGATGTTGATCCAGTTTGCACCACCATCAATAGACTTGAACACCTTACTTCCTGAGGTGTAACCACCTACTGTCAAATACATTATCTGGTTGTTACTTCCATCGTATTCCACAGATGTGATGTTGCCGATGGCCGCCGCTGGTTTAACAATAGGTGTCCAAGATGTTCCCTCGTTAGGTGAAAATGCGATATTGTTATCTGTTGCTGCCATCAATGAATTACCATGGGTTGCAATGGTTTTAAGTACCGCGTTCAATCCTGAATTTGTGGCTGCAATCGTCAAACCTGTTGTAGCATCTAATTTATGAACATCTGTACTACCACCAGCGTATAGGGTGTTAGGCTTTGTTGTATGAATTTCGAATGGAAAGAAAAAATTAGCTCCCGGAACTGTAACCTTATTACCATTACCATCTAACTGTCCTTGAAAACCTGTATTTGACTGACCGACTACACCGTCTTGACCCGCCGCATATCGTATGTTGGGATTGTTGTAATTGATTGCTGACTGAATACCGTCCCCTAACCTTACAGCATACCATGTACCGTTAAATTTGCTAAAGGAATCATTATCTTGATTTGCCATCATGTAGGCATCGTCATTTAACGTTGGGTTTATGGAAACGCTATAACTTTGGGTCACGATTACAGTTGGTGACTTGTAAGTCACGGTTGGTTTTGTACTGTTTAAAGATGGATATGTGATAAAACTCAATCCTCCATCATGAGCACTCCAAAAACTTAAAGGATCATCTAACCGCCCTAATCTGTGATTGTCTGAATGAAGATAACTTCCTTCTGATGAATCATCTGTCCAGTTTCCATTAAGAGTTAATGACCAGTTGTTACCTGAATTTGTAGAAGTCTGACCACCTACCTCTCCGGAAAGAATCAAATCATTAGTTATAATCAAAGCTTGGTTGTAGCCACCTTGCGAGTTGTAGCTAGGAGGTATAGTTCCTTGATTTGAAAAAGAAAAGTTCGTTGTGTTGAACTTCTGTATTTGACCGGTTTGATCCTGTCTGTAAAAGTCTCCATTCCCATCTACAGTAACGGCCGCTTTGTTGCCATTATCGGACGTTGGGTTAACTTGTGTCCAGTTGGCATCATTGGTATAATCAGAGGTATAAAACACGCTACCAAAACCATCAGTGTACATAATCTGGTTACCACTTCTAGCAGCTCTACCTAAAAAAAGTGGCGCTAATGGTGGTGTGTAAGCATCAGTCCACGTGGTACCTCCATTAAGCGTTTTCTTAATCGTAGTGCTTTCTCCTACAAAAACTGTATTTGCATCAATGACTATAAGATCACCCAGTAATCGCTGTTGATCCACTGTGAATGATAATCCAGTGGAATTGAACGTCTCGCCACCATTGGTTGATTTAAGCACACCAATTGATTTGGATTGATCGCCGTCATAATCGCCAGTAGAAACATATATAGGTTCCGTGGTATAGTTGGCAAATGTTGTTGCTGGTCCAGTTTTAATGTCCGTAACACCTATTCCTGCTACGAAATCTAATTTAGGCGCCCAAGTGGTACCATTATCTGTAGATTTCCAAACTCCACCATCAGGCGCACCAACAAAAAGAACATCAAGATTAGTATTTGATGGATGCTTGATACGTAACAGGGTATTGACACGTCCCATTTGTGGAAAGTTGGGATACCCATTTGCATTAAGATCTGATTGTTGTGGACCTACATTATTCCAAGCTTCTGCACTGTTGACGCTTTTTGCGATTGTAAAATTAGCTATGGTACCATCTTCGTTAAGGATTCCTACATTAAAATAACCCTGGTTCTCGCTAGGAAAACTACCATCCGGATTGACCTTGTTTTGCCAATGGAACACCCAGCGATTAAATTGTTTTCGAGCCTTTTTATTTTCTGCTGTAGACATGTTTTTCGCTAGAAAAGCTGATTTAACCTCAGCGACGATGTCATTGAAATTGGCATTTTCTAACAAAGCCCTTTTCTTGTAGTCAACCGTAATTTGAGCAGTTGCAGAGGTTATTAGTAAAAGACCAAATAAAGTGAGTAAAGTATTTTTCATTTGAGGTATTTAGAAATTTTAGTGCAAAGTACGCGCGCGAACATAATTGAAGTTATTCTGCTGTACTCAAATACTACTCAAACATATAATTTCCTAATAATCAATTTTCTGTAGCAATTCCATTAATTGAATTTGCTCATGCTTCAAGACTTTTTTGTTGATTCTATATTTATAGGCATCGATACTCTTTTCCGTTTTATTTAGAATTTCTGCAATCTTCCTGTGGGATAAATTGAGCTTAAAAAAGAAACATACATTGAGCTCTTTTTCACTCAAATAAGACGCCCGTGATTTTAGCGCAATGATAAATTGATTCTCGGCCATATTCAGATGCCTGTGAGGATCATCTGCGCTTGCATCGAGGTGCGCATTTATATCATTGATTAGATTATTGTAATGGGTGCTGTTTTCAACTGGCCTTTGAGTAATTAATTCTTTCTTAAGGACCTCCAGTTTGTTACGGGATAGTTGGTAGTTGCCCCATAACATGTTGTAATTTTCCTTGTGATAATCGCTTTCAACTTGGGTCTTTCGTTTTGAACGTATGTAATACCAAAGCAGGAATATCGCAATTAATAAAATTACAATCCCTATCATTAAATAAAGTGTAAGACTGGATATCTTATCCCTAAAGTTAATTTCATTAGAATCCAGGTCTGACAATATTTTTGAATTTATGGCGTTGTTCTCCTGTTTATTTTTTTTGAGCGTATCTACAATGCTGTCCGTATAAATTTTGACCAACTCCTCGTTGTTCAATCCAGCATGGGCCTCTTTATAAAATTTATACGTGGTTAATTTGTCAATCGCCAGTAGTTGATCGTGTGGTATGGAATCAAGAATAATCAGGCTTTTTGCATATTCCTTTTTTAGCAAGGCGGCTTCAGCCTTGATTCCATAAATGAACATGAGATCCATGGCGCATTTGCCGTAATTATAATTACCGTCAAAATTTTCCTCAATGAGTCGATTTGCCTTGTCAAAATCTTCAAATACGCGGTAATAGTCCGATAGAAATGCAAGCGTATGAATCTGTGCACAACGGTCGCCCTTAAAATCCTTTTTAAGAAAGTATTCCTCATAAATCTGCAGATACGCCGCATTGCCGTTATCCAACTCTAGAATCATCAAGCTTTGGTAAGAATAGTCTGCCTTGTCAGCATCATTGTTCTCAATGGCAAGGTCATAGGATTGCTTGAAAGTTTCTCCCGCAAGTTTAAAATCTTCCTGGATCGCATACAAAATGCCCAGGTTATTTAGGATTTCGTACTTAAAATCAAAATCTGTCACATGTTCCTTGACGCGGTTGAGCTCATAAATCCCTAGAGCAAAATTATCCGTATCAAACGCATTCATACCACGGTAATAATACAGCTCGGGATATTTTTCGATATTAGGACAGATTGCTATGACGCTATCCAGCCTTTCCATGTTCAATGTTTTAACCTTGTATTCCTTTTTTATCTGGTTATACAGTGCGGCGCAATCTTGAGCAACAGTACAGGTGCTCAACAATAGGGAAAGGAATAAAAAAAAAGCTTTCATGATATAGAGCAATCTAGTGATAAATATAGAGGGACAACCATGCTGCACCCAGACAAGCATTATCGCACGTTCGGTAAAAATAGAAAAATGATGTAGAAGAGTTCCGCTTTCGCGAAAGCCTACTCACTCAAACACTACTCAATTATAGTTATCTCTGGTTTTAACCCAACTATGACGGCTTATTTGTTGAAAAATGACTTGGATTTGTTCCGCTTTCGCGAAAGCGGACTCTACACAGACCTTATCTTTAAAGATTAGAAAATGAAGTAGATTTTGGAAGATTATTTATCGCAATTAAATGAGGCACAGCGCCTTCCCGTTTTACAAAAAGAAGGCCCGATGATCGTAATCGCCGGTGCGGGATCTGGAAAGACACGGGTACTCACCTTACGCATCGCTTACCTGATGCAACAAGGTGTGGATCCATTCAATATTCTGTCGCTTACTTTTACCAACAAGGCCGCGCGCGAGATGAAAAAACGCATCGCAGATATCGTGGGCGCGAGCGAGTCTAAGAATCTATGGATGGGAACATTCCACTCGGTTTTTGCACGCCTGTTGCGCATGGAGGCAGACAAACTGGGTTATCCATCTAACTTTACCATTTACGATTCACAGGATTCACAGCGATTGACCAGAGCCATCATTAAAGAGATGGGACTGGACAAGGATGTGTACAAATACAAGCAGATTTTCTCCCGAATCTCTTCACTAAAAAACAACCTTATCACTGTACGCGCCTATATGGCAGATGCAGAACTGCAGGAGGCAGATGCAATGGCACGACGGCCACGATTGGGAGATATCTATCAAGAATACGTCAACCGCTGCTTCAAGGCAGGAGCAATGGATTTTGACGATCTGTTGTTGAAGACGAACGAACTACTCAACCGTTTCCCAGAGGTTCTCGCAAAATACCAGAACAGATTCCAATATATTCTCGTAGATGAGTATCAGGATACCAACCATTCCCAATACCTGATCGTCAAAGCACTTTCAGACAAGTTTCAGAATATTTGTGTGGTAGGTGATGATGCTCAATCGATCTATGCCTTCCGCGGTGCGAATATCAATAACATTCTCAATTTCCAGCGGGATTATGATGATGTAAAAGCCTATCGCCTAGAGCAGAATTACCGATCTACCAAAAACATCGTAGAAGCGGCAAATTCCATCATCGAGCACAACAAAACCAAACTCGACAAAGTCGTTTGGACCGCAAATACCGATGGTCCTAAAATCATTGTTCATCGCCTAATGAGTGATGCAGAGGAAGGCCGCTATGTCGCCAGTAGCATATGGGAAAACAAGATGAACCACCAACTGGGTAATGATCAGTTTGCTATTCTTTATAGAACTAACGCGCAATCCAGGGCCATGGAGGACGCGTTGAGAAAGCGCGATATTCCCTACCGCATTTATGGTGGATTGAGTTTCTACCAGCGTAAGGAAGTCAAGGATGTCCTCTCCTACCTGCGGCTGATTGTCAATCCCAAAGATGAAGAGGCGATCAAACGTGTCATCAACTACCCTGCCCGCGGTATAGGACAGACAACAATGGATAAATTGATTGTCGCGGCAAAGCAATATGACAAAAGTATTTTTGAGATTCTTGACAACATCGATAAGGTAGATGCTAATATTAACGGCGCAACCAAGACGAAACTGCGCAATTTTGCCACCATGATTAAGAGTTTCCAGGCATTAGAGGAAACCCAAAATGTCTTTGAATTGACAGAGTATGTAGTCAAAAAAAGTGCATTACTCACAGAACTCAAAAAAGATGGTTCGCAGGAAGGTATTTCCCGCATCGAGAACATTGAAGAACTTCTTAATGGTATGCGTGACTTTGTCGAGGGACAAAAAGAAATTGCAGATACGCGTGGATCACTGTCAGAATTCCTGGAAGACATTGCGCTGGCAACAGATCTGGACAACGATACGGGCGATTCAGACCGCGTATCGCTCATGACTATTCACCTTTCCAAGGGTCTGGAATTTCCCTACCTGTACATTGTGGGTATGGAAGAAGACCTGTTCCCTAGCGGTATGAGCATGAATACCCGGGAAGAATTGGAAGAAGAACGTCGATTATTTTACGTGGCGCTCACCCGCGCAGAGCATCAAGCTTATTTGACATATACCCTGAGCCGCTATCGCTGGGGCAAACTCGTGGATGCAGAGCCTAGTCGTTTTATTAATGAGATCGACGACCAGTACGTGGAATATACCACCCCTATGGATGATTATCGCTACAAGCCACTACTGAGTGCAGACTTATGGGACGAACCCGACAAATCAAAGTTGCGTCAGGACAAACCCAGAAATGGCACACCGCCCAGCATCAGTAAACCTAGTGAGGAGCAGATTAGGAAATTACGCAAAATGCGTCCCGCCAGTACGACACCATCAGAAAGGTCTGCTGGTTTTGAAGGTGATTTAAAAGCTGGAATGATGGTGGAGCATGCACGTTTCGGTCGTGGTGAGGTGGTCAATCTTGAAGGAATCGGCGGCGAGAAAAAAGCCGAAATCAGATTTAAGGTAGGCGGTTTGAAAAAGCTGTTGTTGCGGTTTGCAAAATTGAATGTAGTCGATTAAAACTGCCCTTTTACTTGTGAATACTCCATAATTTGACAGGTAATTTTCCATTATCCTTATTTAAAGCATTGGTTTTTAGACGTTACGATTATTTACGTTTGTAGGATCTTAGTTTTGGGCATCGGACAGGTTTTTAGGTTTTTAGATTGAGTTGAAATCCTACTTCTATATTGCGGGCTCATCTGCGGTGCAGGAATTTTATGACTTATCAAAAATTTGATTTTAGCTTTCGAGTATCAATTAGTTCGCTTTCGCGAAAGCAGAATCCCATTAATTGACCGCTTTTATTCTAGCAAACGCCATTTCCCAATTGTATTATGATCAATGCCTACATTAGTGGTACAGGCTCTTATGCGCCTGAAAATATTGTCAAAAATGATTTTTTTGCGGGCGTAGGCTCTAACGACGCCTGGATCCAAAAGAATCTAGGAATCAAGGAACGCCGCATAAGCACGGGAGAAACAACCAGCGATCTAGCTACTGAAGCTGCCAAAATCGCTTTGAACGATGCAGGAATAAAGGCAACTGAACTAGACCTTATTATAGTTGCCACCGCAACGCCAGACCAGGTTGCTCCTTCTTGTGCGGTATTTGTACAGGAAAATCTGGGTGCCTTCCAGTCGGTGGCTTTTGATATTTCGGCGGTTTGTTCAGGTGCAGTGTTTGCCATTGCGACCGCGGTACAGTTTATAAAATCTGGGATGTATAAGAATGTCCTCGTCGTGGGTGCAGATACGTTCTCTACGATAACAGATTGGGATCGCCGGGATTCTGTATTCTTCGGTGATGGTGCCGGTGCGATGGTGATCTCCCATACCACAGAAGATAAGGGATTCCAGGATTTTTTATTGCACACGGATGGCCGTGGGAAAGAAGCGTGGCACATTCCAGCTGGCGGCTCGCAGTTGCCTACCAGCGCAGAGACTGTAGCCAACAAGCAACATTATTTTCAAATGGATGGACAGGCAGTTTTTCAAACTGCGATTGATGTAGTTCCTAAATCCATCCATCAACTTCTTGAAAAAAACAACGTAAATATCGATCAGGTAGACCATATGATACCGCACCAGCCTAGCGTTCGCATCCTACAAACGATAGCAGAAACTGTAGGCTTGCCTTGGGAAAAAGTACATACGAATATGGACAGGTACGCAAATACCTCTGGCGGGACCATCCCTATCATGTTGGATGAAACAAACAAAAAAGGATTGCTAAAACCCGGAGAACTAATCCTGTTTGCTGCGGTGGGCGCAGGTTGGACTTGGGGAACTGCTTTGTATAAATGGTAGTCATGAACTCCGTTGGCAAACCATAAACCTCTAGCAGTTGATGATAAATTGCTGAGCTCAATATAGAAAGAGAATTGAGCATAGAAAAAAGACTGAAAACGAAAGATGAAAGTTCGCTGCGCTAAAGAACTAGCGCTACGCTTAAAACTGATAACGAATAACTAATAACCGATAACCATGCTACAAGGAAAAACATTTTTGATTACCGGGATTGCAGACGAGCATTCCCTTGCCATGTATACGGCACGAGAAATCGTAAAAAATGGCGGCAAGGTTGTTTGCACAGGCCTGGGTGTGAGCAAGCACCACGAGGATTTATCGGATAAAGCACAAGCCTTTTTGAATCAAAATTATGCTGATTTTAAAGCCTCTGTGCAAAAGGAATTGGGCGATAGCCTCACGGCTATTCTCGATGTGACTATTGACGACAACATCGCCAGTTTTGCACAGGAATTGGCAGATAAAAACATCAAACTCGATGGTTTTCTGCACGCTATTGCGATGGATAAAACCATACGAAAGAAAGAAGTCAAGCCACTTATAGAGGTGACCTTGCAGGAATTCTGCGATACCATGGATGTGAGCGCTTACTCATTGATTAGCGTGACGAGACACTTGCTGGATAAAGGAGTCTTGAACAAGGGAGCCTCCATTTGTTCCTTGAGCTATATCGCTGCCGCTAAAGTCACCTTCCATCCCTACCGCAACATGAGCATTGCCAAGGCAGCACTCGAAAGAATTACCGTAGAACTTGCAGATGAGTTGGGCCGCAAGCACCAGATACGCTGTAATGCCCTTCGATTTTCGCCATTCATGGGCAGCAAGGCCGGCAATGCCACCTTGCGACCAGAGGATGTTCAAACTTCCAATAGAATGAGTCCTTTGGGGAACGCGCGACCAGAAGATCTCGCATTCGAGATCGTCCACCTATTCCGTCCAGAGTGCCGCATTACGGGAGAGATACGCCATGTGGATGGCGGTTATCACATTACTGGTTAATGCTTTGGTTTTGACTTTTGTTCCGCTTTCGCGAAAGCGAAATTGCCATTAACCCATCGCATAAAAGTAGATGGAAGGTGGCATTGCTAAAAATATCGGTTACTTTTACTTCACTTATTCTATCCAGCAGATGAAGCATATCCAATACCCCATACGCTTTGCATTCAAGATTACCACCTTGAGCAACGATTTCACCGCAACCGATGCCACTGGAGCAACCATTGCTTATGTGAAGCAAAAGATGTTCAAATTGAAAGAAGCGATCACTGTCTATGGTGATACTTCCAAAAAAAATGTCCTGTTTACTATCAAGGCAGACAAATGGCTGGACTGGAGCGCAGCATACAGCATGTTTGACGCTAGTGGTAACCATTTAGGAAAGGTGGCTCGCAAGGGTTGGAAATCTATGTGGAAAGCAGAATATAATATCATCGATCAGAATGAAAAGCAGCAGTATAAAGTCCAAGAAGCAAGCGCATGGACTCGTGTGGCGGACTCGTTGATGGGAGAGATTCCTGTTGTTGGTTTCTTTACTGGTTATTTATTCAACCCAACCTATAATGTGACGGACGTCAATGGCGACATTGTGGTGAAACTGCATAAAAAACCTTCCTTTTTCGGAAAGGAATTTGAAGTTGAAAAATTGAGCGCTATTGATGAGGACGACAAGGAGCGTGTAATGCTTGCTTTGATGATGATGATTCTACTCGAACGCCGCCGCGGATAATTTTATTGATTTGTACGAAAACACTTTTCCCACCAAAAGATTCCAAATTACCCATGATTTTCTGGCAAGGTATGTCAGCAAAAAGGAGTGTATCCTTGACCTAGGCGTGGAAAATCCATTTTCACAAATTTTGTCGAAGGAAGGTTACAAGGTTCGAAATACCGCGGGAGAAGATCTTGACGACGATATAACGAGCGTGGCGAGTTTTGACGGTGAGGTAGTTACGGCCTTTGAGATATTTGAGCATTTGGTCAATCCTTATGGCGTTTTACAAGCGATCCCTTGCGATAAACTAGTCGTAAGCGTACCATTAAGGCTTTGGTTCTCCAGCGCCTACCGCAATCCAACGGATTTACGCGACCAGCATTACCATGAGTTTGAAGATTGGCAATTGGATTATGTATTAGATAAAGCGGGCTGGAAAATTAAGGATCGTATCAAGTTTACAAATCCAGTGAAAAAGCTGGGCTTGCGACCATTATTACGCAGTTTTACCAATCGCTACTATCTTGTATATTGCGAGCGAGCTAAACCCTAGATCGTGCGCATCGCTATAATTATTCCAGCCTTTAACGAGGAGAATCTCATTGCACTTACGCTAGAAAGTCTGGTTAATCAAACTTTTAAGGCAACACAGATTGTGGTTGTAGATGACAATTCTACCGACAATACGTTTGATGTTGCTCAATCGTTTGTAGATCGATTGCCATTGAGCGTCATAAAAAATCAATCCAGCGCAGTAAATGTACCAGGAGCAAAAGTGGTCAATGCCTTTAAGAAAGGGCTAGAACTCGTTGATCTTGAACAAGTAGATCTGATCTGTAAATTTGATTCAGATCTCATTTTTCCAGAAAATTATCTAGAAGTGATAACCGCTCGTTTTCGCAGTTCGGCTGGATTCAGCGTGAACTCTAGCGAGAAAATTGGAATGGTGGCAGGACATTGTACCATTTTGAAGAATGGAACTTGGGAGATAGAAAACCTCAATAACCCAGACCACATACGTGGCGCGTTGAAAGCATATCGTGTGGAGTGTTTTCAACAAATCGGCGGATTAAAATCTAGTATAGGCTGGGATACGATGGACGAGATGATCGCTAGGTATTTCGATTGGAGCGTAGTTACCATTCCTGACTTGTACGTTAAGCATTTGAAGCCAACTGGTGCGGCATACCGACCGAAATCCTCGCAACTACAGGGTGAAGCGTTTTATAAAATGCGTTATGGATGGTTCCTTACCTCCATCACGGCTATGAAAATGGCGTGGAATAAACGACAACCGCAGTTGGTACTTGACTATGTACAAGGTTATCTTAAAGCACATAAAAATGGCCTTAAACCGCTAATAACAGAGGATCAAGGCCGTTTTTTAAGAGAATACCGCTGGCGCGGGATACGCTCTAAATTTAATTTTTAGAGATTAAATGACATCCCAAAATTGAAATTAAACTGATTGTTCAATTCCTCTTCTGGTGTCAAATCACCGGTATCATATTTAGCAAAAGGAACCTGGCCTTCTAAATAAACACCAAATCCATCTGAAAAGAAATAACGTGCTCCTAAATGACCACCGAAATTCTTTGTTCCAAAACTCAAGCCTGGATAAAAGTCAAACATCTCATCTACATTCAAAACATCACCGATGTTTGCATTGAATCGCAACCTGACGTCTGCACGCTCTCCAAAATCTGCATCAAGGTCGCTGTTGACACCCAAAGCGTAAATAGTAGAAATCCCGAAAGAGATATTCTGACCAACACCATAATCATAGGTAGCATTGATGCCGGTAGCATTGTCTTGTACATTAAGTCCTACCTGAAATTTCTGATCGCCCTTTCCTGTAAATGCTTGTCCGAAGGAAACCATCGAAAATAAAAAAGCAGCTGTAAAAAAATAATTTTTCATGTTAGTTAATTTAAAATCCAAAGATACTCTTT
>JBBSPH010000047.1:0-12685 GCA_038258985.1 Flavobacteriales bacterium | reverse complement strand
CTACAGGATCCAGATTATTAACTGGACACTCAGAAGCCTGTCAAGAAGTGGAACAGAAGATTGCAACATTTCACGCGGTGGAATCTGCTTTATTGTTCAACTCTGGGTATGATGCAAACTTAGGATTGATCAGCAGTGTGGCGCAACGTGGCGATTTGATCCTGTACGACGAGTATGTCCACGCCAGCATACGAGATGCGATCAAGCTGAGTAACGCAAAGGCGCTCAAATTCCGTCATAATGATTTAGGCCACTTGAAGATTCTATTGGAGAAATTCTCTAAAGAGGAAAATCAGGAAGTATATATCATTACAGAAAGCGTTTTTTCCATGGATGGCGATATGCCCAATCTTGTGGAACTCGTTGCTCTGGGTGGGAAATACGAAAACGCTCATATCATTCTGGACGAGGCGCACGCACTGGGAACCATTGGTAATCGTGGTGAGGGGTTGGCGCAAAAACTCAATGTCCACGATCAGATTTTTGCGCGTATCGTAACCTTTGGTAAGTCAATGGGATGCCACGGTGCTGCTGTTTTGGGAGGCTTTGATTTGAATCAGTATTTGGTCAATTTTGCACGCAGTTTTATCTACACCACAGCGTTGCCGCAGCATTCGATCAACTGTATTTCTAGTGCCTACGATGTACTTCAGCGGGAAGAAAGTACCATTCTTGCATTGCAGCTATTGGTGAATAAATTTAATCGTCTTGTTATACAAAATGGGTTGCGGTTACGCTTTCGCGAAAGCGTTACGCCCATACAAACCTGCATCATTCCAGGAAATAAGAAATGTAAACAAGCCGCGCTGGAACTACAGGCCGCCGGCTTTGATATTAGACCTATCTTGTCTCCTACCATTCCCGATGGCGAGGAAAGGTTGCGCATATGCCTGCACAGTTTCAATACGGACGAGCAATGTGCCGATATGCTGGCCAAACTGGCGATAATCATTAAAAACCTATGAAAAAATTCCGCACGGTAGCGATCTTTACCTATCCAGCCGAGGCGCAGGTCATGAAGGGCAAATTGGAAAGTGAGAATATAGCAGTTTTCCTGCGCAACGAATACACGATTGCGGCAGAGCCTTTTGCGAGCAATGCCATGGGCGGGATCAAAATGGACGTGTACCTCGAGGATTTTGTAAAGGCAACCGCGCTCATCGAAAAGAGCGATCCAGAATTTCTGCAGACCAGAACTACCGCGATTAAATGTCCCAACTGCGGCCAGCACAGTATAAGGGAGCTTCATGATGTCAATAGTGCCAGGGGAATGACCGATATTTTGCGAGCTGCGCTGTACAGCATCGTCCCTTTTATCAAACACAAGAATTATCAATGCACCAATTGTGCCCATGAATTTGACCTTCATGAATAGCTATTTTATCACGGGAATTGGAACCGACGTAGGCAAGACCGTTGCCGCGGCAATTGTTACAAAAGCGCTAGCTGCGGACTATTGGAAACCTATCCAGAGCGGTCTGACCGAAACCGATCGCGGCACGCTCCAATACTTACTGCCAAATTATCAAGGAACATTCCACCCAGAATCCTACCGGCTTAAAACACCCATGAGTCCACATAAGGCAGCAGAAATTGATGGAGTAGCTGTGAAATTGGAAAACATTGTAAGACCTAAAACTAGTGAACACCTAGTCATTGAAGGCGCTGGTGGCCTTCTGGTTCCCATCAATAATGAAAACACCATTGCCGACTTGATCCTACCAACCGATAAAATTATTCTGGTAAGTGCAGGTTATTTGGGAAGTATTAACCATACCTTATTGAGCATTGAACTTTTAAAAACCCGCGGATTAACATGTGCAGGTATTATCTACAACCATGTTAATCTTGATGGGACTATTGAGATTATTGAAAGAATGACTGGCGTTCCTACGATTGGTCACATTCAAAAGCACGATCAAATCACTCAAGATGTTATTGATGCGTACGCGATGGAATTTCGTGAAAATTTGATGGCGTTATGATGAAAGAGCAATTGATGGAGCTGGATGCTCAAAATATTTGGCATCCATTGACGCAGCATAAAACGGCGATGCCGCCTATTCCTATCGCACGCGCGCAGGGAAATTATCTGTACGATTTTGACGGGAACACCTATTTTGATGCTATTTCCAGTTGGTACACCTGCAGTTATGGACATGCAAATCCAGCCTTGAAAAAAGCGTTGAAAGATCAAGTAGACGAGCTGCACCATGTAGTTTTTGCGTGAATGACGCATGCTCCAGCGGTTGAGCTGTCAGAGAAGTTGCTCAACATCCTTCCCTACAACCAGAAAAAACTCTTCTTTTCAGAAAATGGGTCGACCAGTGTGGAAATTGCGCTCAAGATGGCCTTCCAGTACCACTTCAATCGCAGCGAGAAACGTTTGACGGTCATTGCGTTGGAAGATGGGTTTCATGGCGATACCTTTGGCGCGATGAGCGCTTCGGGATTGTCCGTTTACAACGGTCCTTTTGAGGATTTGCTCATCAAGGTAGAGCGTATACCTGCACCGACGCTGGAAAATATTGATCGTGTTTTAGCCTTGGTGGATCAGCTTATGGCAACTAATCAGATCGCCAGTTTTATCTATGAACCGCTGGTGCAAGGTGCTGCGGCGATGCAAATGAATGATGCGAGTGCATTGTGCAGGTTGCTGTTACGCTTTCGCGAAAGCGGAACAATCACCATTGCGGACGAGGTAATGACCGGTTTTGGAAAGACCGGAACTTATTTTGCCAGCGACCAAATCACCAACAAGCCAGACATTATTTGCCTCTCCAAAGCATTGACGGGCGGTATTATGCCTATGGCGATCACTAGCTGCACCCAAGAGGTCTATGATGCCTTTCTGAGCGATGAGAGCAGTGCAGGTTTTTTTCATGGCCATACCTACAGCGGGAGCCCGCTGGGGTGTGCGGTGGCTGGTGCTGCGATTGAATTGCTGTTGAGTGAGGAAATACAATCTGGAATCAAACGAATAACGGATGCCCATTCCAAATTTGCGCTGGAATTACGGCAACATAAACTAGTCAGCGAGGTGCGTCACTGCGGAGTTATTCTGGCTTTTGACTTAAATATGGAGATGCAACGTTATGGGAACGAGCGCAACGCAATATTTCAATGGTTCTGGAATAAGGGAGTTTTCTTACGGCCGCTGGGAAAAACTATTTATATAGTGCCGCCATTTACTACCAGTAACGTTGAGCTTGAGTTCCTGTACGAGACGATTAACGATTTTTTGCGATCCAGGTCAAGTTAGCGCTGGGATCACTTTATTTTCAGCTGCTTTTCACGATTTTTGCAAACCCAAAACCACAAGTGAAAAACCCAATCTACATCCACGATTACGCAATGACTTCCGCTTTGGGAGCAAGAGGTTTCGCAGCTAGGGAGAGTTCGATTTCTGTTGAAAATCTAGTTCCCGTAGGAAGACTGAATGCGGTGGATGAGCAGGCGATAAAAGATCTACGTTTACAAAATACTGCCTATAAAAATCTCGATCGGGTAACGCTACTGGGTTTGTTGGTTGCCCGTCAATTGACTCTCAAGAATAAGAATGTAGCGGTGAATATAGGCAGCAGCCGTGGCTCAACAGGAACGTGGGAGGAGAGTTATGATCGCTTTCGCGAAAGCGGAACAACTCCAACGCAAACTTCTCCGCTAACAACATTGGGAAACATCAGTAGCTGGATTGCACAAGATCTGGAACTTACGGGTGCCGCTTTTTCACATTCAATTACCTGCGCCACCGCATCACATTCCATCCTCAATGCCATTGCGTGGCTAGAAAGCGGTATGGCAGAACAATTTATTGCTGGCGGTGCAGAAGCTCCCTTAACGGGTTTTACCATCGCCCAAATGAAGGCGTTGCGCATCTATTCCAGTGAGAAGGGAGAGTTTCCCAGTCGTGCGCTGGATTCTGATAAAATTAGTAACCAAATGGTGCTGGGTGAAGCTGCCGCCTGTTTCTTGCTTTCCAAGGAACCCTCGGCGTTGGGAATCAAGATCACCGGTTACGGGACGGCAATTGAGAATTTGAGATCTGCAACATCCGTAAGCGCTGATGGTAGTGGTTTTCAAAAATCCATGCGTCAGGCGATGGAAGAAGTTGACTTGAAAAGCATTGACGCGGTTGTCACTCATGCGCCGGCAACATTGCAAGGCGACCGGTCAGAGTTGGCCGCGATCAAAGCGGTGTTCGGTGAGCAACATCCAGTTTTATGCAATAACAAATGGCAGTTGGGCCACTCGCTGGGTGCAAGTGCCGCAATAAGTACGGCCATGGCGGTGCAAATGCTGTCTGAGGGACGTTATTTTGACATTCCCTATTTGAACGACTCGATTGCAAATCCTAGAAAATCAATGGGTGCTCCACGGCGGGTTTTGATCAATTCGAGCGGTTTTGGCGGTAACTTTGTAACGCTACTGTTGGAAAAAGCTTAAGAATTCTTCTGTGAAAGGCCTTTAAAGCGGCCGTACTTTTCTATTTTTACTTACTATCACAATTTTATGCAGACTAAACACGACTGGACTAAAGAAGAAGTTTTGGAAATCTACAACAGACCTATTATGGAGTTATTGTACGATGCCGCGACGGTTCATAGAGAATACCATAATCCAAACCAGGTACAGGTTTCTACCTTGCTATCCATCAAGACGGGCGGTTGTCCAGAAGACTGCGGCTATTGCCCACAGGCAGCACGTTACCATACAGATATCGAGGGAAATGATTTGATGTCCGTTTCTCAGGTCAAGGCGCAAGCCTTGCGTGCAAAATCCAGCGGTAGTTCCCGTGTTTGCATGGGTGCAGCGTGGAGAAACGTCAAGGACGGACCAGAGTTTGACCAAGTGTTAGAAATGGTACGTACCATCAACAAACTGGACATGGAGGTTTGTTGCACGCTGGGAATGATCACAGAAAATCAAGCGCATAGACTTGCAGAAGCTGGATTATACGCCTACAACCACAACCTGGACAGTAGCGAGGAATATTATAAAGAAGTTATTTCCACGAGAGGTTATCAAGATCGATTGGACACGATAGGAAATGTGCGTAAAACCAACGTTACTGTTTGCAGCGGTGGTATCATAGGAATGGGTGAAAATGTAGGTGATCGTGCAGGAATGCTTTGCGCACTTGCAGCATTGAGTCCGCAACCGGAAAGCACACCTATTAATGCTTTGGTAGCTGTAGAGGGAACACCTTTGGAAGAACAACAACCCGTTTCCATCTGGGAAATGATACGAATGGTGGCAACCACAAGAATTGTGATGCCACAAACTCAAGTTCGTTTAAGCGCTGGCCGCACAGACATGAGTCGTGAAGGTCAGGCGATGTGCTTTTTTGCGGGAGCCAATTCGATTTTTGCGGGAGACAAGTTGTTGACTACACCTAATCCAGATGTGAACGAGGACATGAAAATGTTTGAGTTATTAGGTTTGCAGCCTATGAAACCATTTGTGAAGAAAGCTCAGCCGGAAAGTGTAGAGGCACAATATTCCAAGTACAAGGATCAAGGCGAGAAGCCACGCTGGACACGTCCAGAGCATACCATTGAGCGTAACGAGCAGGCAAAAGTTGCGGCTAAAGTTTTGAAATCTAATTAAATTATCTGCTAGTTTGAGCCAATTGAACCTTGCCGAAATCCCAAGATTTAAAACCCTTTCCAAAGAAGAGTTTGTCAAAAACTACCTTAAACCGCAGAAACCCGTGGTGATCGAGCAATTGACAGCAGACTGGCCGGCATATGAAAAGTGGAATCTGGAATATATCAACACTATTGCCGGCGATAAAACGGTACCGTTGTATGACGATCGGCCCGTAAAGCATAACGAGGGTTTCAATCAGGCGCACGCGACTATGAAGATGTCGGAATATTTGGAGCTCCTCAAAAAAGGCCCGACCAACTTTAGAATTTTCCTTTACAATATCATGAAGGAAGTGCCACAGCTTCAAACCGATTTTAAATATCCAGATCTAGGATTAAAGCTGATCAAGGGATTGCCTATGATGTTTTTTGGCGGGACAGATTCTAAGGTGTTTATGCATTACGATATCGATTTTACCAATATACTACACTTTCATTTTCACGGGAAGAAACGTTGTATCATCATGGATCCATCGCAGTCAAAATATATGTATAAGGTTCCCAATGCACTGATCACGAGGGAAGACATCGACTTTAGCAATCCGGACCTAGAGAAGTGGCCAGCGTTGAAGAAAGTGCAAGGCCATGTGTGTGAGCTCAACCACGGCGAAATGTTGTATATGCCTGAAGGTTACTGGCATTACATGCATTATTTGAACCCAGGCTTCTCCATTAGCTTGCGTTCCTACCCGCGTAAGATTAAAAACCTAAGCAAGGCACTTTACAACATTGTGATCATGCGCCACTACGATAACATGATGCGCCGCTGGAAAGGGCAGGACTGGATCGATTATAAAAATGAAAAGGCAATCACACGCACCAACAGCAAACTCTAGTCAGGTACAAGCTCCACAGCTTTGGCATAAACAAGATGTGATTCCCAACCACGGTACAATAAATAGTCAGCTAACTTCTTGCGACGCTTGAATTTGTTGGTTTCACTGGCGAGCTGGTCATTTCGCTTTCGCGAAAGCTTACAAAACACAGCTTCATAGTCAACATCAGATATCTCGGTAAGACCGATGTCGATGGTACGTTTATTCAGTCCCTTCGCCCGAAGCTCCCGAATAATACGTTGCCGTCCCCAGCTTTTTATCCTGAATTTACCTCGCGCAAATGCACGGGCAAAGCGCGTTTCATTCAAAAATTCATGTTGCAGCAAGTGAGGTATAATCTGGTCAATCGCGTCATCGATCATTCCCATCGTTTTGAGCTTGCGCTCCACTTCTTGATGGCAACGTTCCTGATAAAAACAATAGCGTTCAATGGAACGTTTTGCCTCTTCAATAGTAAATGACTGTTGTTTCATTTGCATATTACGAAGTTATGAAATTGTACAGAGTGTCAGTCAGCAATGGTGCTGTCAGTCTGAGCTTGTCAAAGACTTTGTTGTGACTCCAAAAGATTTCGTGCAGTCGCATTTCGACAAAGCCTATACTGAGTTTATCGAAGTGCTCAATGTGACACAAGGAAATTAAATTATTTCACGTTAGCGAAACCGGCCTGTCGTGCCAATGGCAAGCAGGGCGAAAAAACAAACCACAAAAAAACGCCTACAAGTCTAGCCTGTAGGCGTTTTATATTATTGTGACAATTCCTTGCCGTCCTTGTCTGTGAAATGATATTCCAGAAAGGTATAGGCATCTCTAGGCATTACCTTGATCCACTTTTTGTGCTTTACGAACCACTTGCTCCTAACGGATGGATATCCCTTAGTAATAAAAGCAGCTACAAAGGGATGGGCATGTAGCGTTACCTTTTTAAATCCTGCTTTCAAGTGTTTCTCCAGCTCTTCCGTAATCTTGTCAATGACTAGAATAGGCGCCTGTATCTCGCCGGTACCATCGCCGTCGGGATTTTCTTCCCTGGTTTTGATGTTGACTTCTTGACGCACGCGCTGTCTGGTGATTTGTATCAAACCAAATTTAGATACGGGAAGTATCTTATGTTTGGCACGCTCGTCTGCCATCTCGTCCCGCATGTGCTCATAAAGCTTTTTGCGGTTTCCTACCTGGCGCATATCGATAAAATCAATAACGATAATACCACCCATATCACGCAGTCGCAACTGACGGGCGATCTCTGTCGCCGCAATCATGTTTGTCTCTAGTGCGGTTTCCTCCTGGCTGTCTGCCTTGTTGGACCTGTTGCCAGAGTTGACATCTATGACGTGCATGGCTTCAGTATGTTCTATGATCAGGTATGCACCTTTACTCATAGAAACGGTCCTGCCGAATGACGTCTTGATCTGCCGCTCGATACCGTGCTTTTCAAATATGGGCACACGAGGGTTGTGGTATTTTACGATACTTTCCTTGTGTGGTGCAATGGTCTTTAGGTAATCCTTAATTTCATTGCACACTTCCTCATCATCGACAACGATGGACGTGTAACTGTCGTTGAAGACATCACGCATGAGGGAATTTGTACGACTAACCTCTGACATCACCTTTGTGGGATAGGGTGCGCGGTGTAATTTACTGCACATGTTCTCCCAGCGGGTCATGAGGTTGGTTAGATCCTGATCCAGTTCTGCTACTAGTTTACCTTTTGCAACGGTGCGCACAATGACACCGAATCCTTCAGGTTTAATGCTTTTTACAAGTCTTTTTAGTCTACTCTTTTCTTCCCTATCCTCAATTTTTTGAGAGATGGAGATTCTGTCAGAGAATGGTACGAGAACCACATAACGTCCAGGTATGGACAGCTCTGCACTTAGCCGCGGTCCTTTAGTGGATATGGGTTCTTTGACTACCTGTACGAGAACGTGCTGGTTGGCCGCTACGACATCTGTAATAGAGCCGCTTTTCTCGAGTTCTTTCTCAACTTTTATGTCTTTAAGAGCGTAGTTTTTAAGTCTACCGCTTATGACTTGCTTGGTGAATTTAAGTTGTGTCAGGTATTGTGGTCCTAGATCGTGATAGTGTAAAAAACCATCTTTTTCATATCCCACATCAACGAATGATGCGTTTAGACCGGACATTACCTTGCGGGTTTTGGCGATAAAAATATCGCTGACCGCAAACTTATTTTCCTCCTCATCTTTGTGTAGTTCGATTAGCCGGCCATTTTTGGTGAGGGCATAATCGATTTTTGTAGCACTGGAACGGATAATAATTTCTTTATCCATGATTCCAAATATTTAGATCCACTACCTATGGATAATAGGCGGGATATATTAAACTTCTTGTGGGTAGGAATTTAAAAAAACCTACCACCGTGCGGGTTGAACATGGCAACCCTATGTCAAAGAACTATAAAAAGAAAAAGTAGTACTAGACTACTTTTTCTTTTTGTGACGGTTTGCGCGACGACGTTTTTTACGTTTGTGGGTCGCTACCTTATGTCTCTTTCTTTTTTTACCGCTTGGCATATCTCTTATATTTTACTTTACTTTTACGTTTGATTTTACTCCTTCTACAAACACTTTTGCCGGTTTAAAGGCTGGAATGTTGTGAGCAGGAATTTTGATAGTTGTGTTCTTAGAAATGTTACGTCCAGTCTTTTCAGCTCTTGTCTTTACGATAAAGCTACCAAAACCACGTAGGTAAACGTTTTCTCCAGTCTCTAGAGATCCCTTTACTTCATCCATAAAAGACTCAACTGCCGCTTGAACCTCAGTCTTCTCCATTCCCAGTTTGTCTGAAATCTTCGATACGATATCTGCTTTAGTCATGTTTACTGTATATATTTTATAATTAGGGTTTTATGAAACAGGGCGCAAAGATAGTTCATTCAATCAAACTAAAAATCTCTAATTGATTAAATTTTAAGAAGATATATCTTGCCATACGGCATATTCCTACATCATGAACTTTTCTAAAACGCATATCACCTGGTACCATGTCAATAAACGCAGCTTGCCCTGGAGGGATACCAGCAACCCATATTTTATCTGGCTCAGCGAGATTATTTTACAGCAAACCCGCGTTGCGCAAGGCTTACCCTATTATGAGCGATTTGTGGAAACCTATCCTACCGTAGAGCAGCTAGCCGCCGCGCCACAAGACGAAATCCTCAAACTATGGCAGGGTCTGGGCTACTATTCCCGTGCTAGAAACCTACAGACAGCGGCACAGCAGATCGTCGATAATGGTGGAATCTTTCCAAAAAACTACATAGATCTCCTAAAATTAAAGGGTGTAGGCGAGTATACGGCTGCCGCTATCGCCAGTTTTGCCTTTAATGAGGCAGTTGCCGTGGTCGATGGAAATGTTTATCGCGTGCTTTCCAGAATCTTTGGGATTGCGCTGCCCATCAATTCTACAGAGGGAATTAAAGAATTTAAGGAACTGGCAAACAATCTGATCGATGCTGCCCACCCGGCTCAGCATAACCAGGCCATTATGGAATTTGGTGCATTGCAGTGTGTACCTAAAAATCCGGATTGTGGTGTATGTCCGTTTCAGGTTGATTGTGTTGCATTTAAAGAAAATAGGGTAGGAGAGTTACCCGTCAAGCTCAAGAAAACCAAGGTTTTGTCGTTGTTTCACCATTATCTGGTGACCATCACGCCATCTGGAAAGACACTTTTACAAGAACGGCCGCAAACCGGTATCTGGGCGGGTTTGTATGAATTTCCTTTTGTAGCCGCAAAAGGTGCATTGCTGCCTGTAGAATTGACAGATGCCGCAGATTTTCAAAAGGTTTTCAAAGGAGTCCGCTTTCGCGAAAGCGTGTACAACCAGCAGCCCATCAAACATTTGTTGAGCCACCGCAAGATCCACGCCTATTTCTGGATCATCCATACAGAAACCGAAATGGATGGTGTCCTAACGATTGCCGAGGCGAAAGGTAAACCACTGCACGTGCTGATGGAACGTTTTATGACCGAGTTTTGGAAGGAACGACCCGCTGGTGACGTGCACCTTTAACATCCTATTATATAGGAGTATGCTGGCTGCTTTGGCTATATTTGTACCCTATTTATAACGCAATACAGACAAATCATGGCAGGAACACTTAACAAGGTGATGCTCATAGGCCACACGGGCGATGAGGTCAAGATGAAATATTTTGAAGGCGGCAATTGCATAGGCCGTTTCCCACTGGCAACAAATGAGGAGTATGTGAACCGCACCACCGGCGAGCGCGTCTCAAATACTGAATGGCACAACTGCGTCGTGCGCAATAAAGCTGCCGAGGTTTGTGAAAAATACCTACACAAGGGCGATAAGGTATATGTTGAGGGCCGCATCAAATCCCGTCAATGGACCGGCGAGGATGGCCAGCCACGGTATACTACAGAAATCCAAGTACAGGAATTTACGTTTTTGACGCCTAAGGGTGATTCTAGCGCGCCTACAGGTAGCAACCCATCAAACTCGCAGCAATCGCAACCCGCAGCAAGCAATGCTCCTTCACGACAGCCGCAACAGCCAGCTCCCGCTGCACCATCCATGGACAGTGATGAGGATGATGACCTGCCTTTTTAATCCATTCGATAACCTAACTCAAGATATTGGATCCTGACCCATTGCCCTTATTCCAGCTATTAATGATCGCCCAACCAGAGCAGATCATTTATTTGGTTGTTTTTATTTTATTGTTGCTTTTCAGCGCGCTTATTAGTGGTGCAGAAGTAGCCCTTTTTTCTTTGAGCAATACAGAATTGGAAGAGCCAGATGTTAATTTCCCGCGCCGGGAAATGGTAGCAAAATTGCTGGACCGTCCCAAGAAGTTGCTTGCTACCATTTTGATTGCAAACAATGCGATCAACATTACGTCGGTATTGATATTCAGCATTCTGGCTGAGGTTTGGTTCGGTGGGCTGGAAACCGAATGGATACGATTTGTGCTGGAAGTGGGTGTGGTGACCTTCTTGATTCTTCTTTTTGGAGAAATATTTCCGAAGGTATATGCCAATAGGAACCCTATAGGATTTGCCAATTTTATGGCCATACCACTCAATATTCTAGATAAGCTGTTGAGTTTTATGAGCTTGCCCATGCGTTATGTAACGCTACAGATTCAGGATAGGTTGGGCAGCAAGAAGTCAAACATTACGGTTTCCCAACTCTCGCAAGCGCTGGAATTGACAGATGAGAACGATACCACGCATGAAGAGCAGCAACTGTTGCAGGGCATCGTCAGCTTCGGCAATACAGATACCAAAAACGTTATGCGCAACCGTACAGATGTTTTTGCGCTGGACGAAGAATTGACATTCAAGGAAATCGTTCCGCAGTTAATCAGCAATGGGTACTCCCGTATTCCCGTGTTCAAGCAAAGCGTGGATAATATTACCGGTGTTCTTTATGTAAAAGATTTATTGCCCTATATCGATAGGAAGAATTTTGAATGGACAAAGCTTTTGCGCGATGCCTACTTTGTCCCAGAAAATAAAAAGCTGGATGATCTATTACAGGATTTCCA
Source organism: Flavobacteriales bacterium (assembly GCA_038258985.1). Lineage (GTDB taxonomy): Bacteria > Bacteroidota > Bacteroidia > Flavobacteriales > Flavobacteriaceae > Nonlabens. Next base: position 659 of record JBBSPH010000047.1, on the reverse strand, counting down.
GGAGCAAAAAAAGCACCTAGCTATCGTGGTAGATGAGTATGGCGGCACCAGTGGCTTGATCACGATGGAAGACATCATTGAAGAGATAGTGGGCGATATAAGTGATGAGTTTGATGACGAGAATTTGATCTATAGCAAGCTCGACGACCACAATTATATTTTTGAGGGCAAGACGTCCATCAAGGATTTTTACCGCATCATGGATTTTGAGGATAATACGCTCGCGCTATTTGAAAACGCAAAGGGTGAGTCTGAAACTGTGGCTGGGTTTTTACTGGAACAAACGGGATCATTCCCGCGCAAACTGGATAAAATCACCTTTCACGGGTTCACTTTTCTGATTGAATCCATGGACAAGAAACGCATCAAACAGATCAAATGTACGACGCCTTAAAGATTACGGTTGTAGTTGCCATACTGGTTATCGCGGCAAGTTGTGGCAAAACGGATACTGTACCTAAACCAGATGCGCAGCTTGCGCTCAACTATCCCGCAGCCAGTTACCTAGCAATGGATAATGAGTTACCGTACGTTTTTGAAGTGAATGAGTCCGCTTTCGCGAAAGCGAACAAAGATCAATCTTCCAGCATCACCTATCCAGCTTTGGAAGCAAAGGTATATATTACCTACCGCGCCGTGGATACCAACCTGCGCCAGCT
>JBBSPH010000046.1:0-12817 GCA_038258985.1 Flavobacteriales bacterium | reverse complement strand
GTCACATTTGGTATAAAGTTTCAGTGATTTTTGAGTCAGCCAGTAAGAAGTCACTGTTTGCGCAGGGATTTTTTTGTTATTAAGCCGCTAATTAGTCAAGCCGCTGACTTGTGCTGAGCGTAGCCGAAGTAATAGCGGCTTCGCCAACTCGTTTACCGCAATTTTTGTGTGTATTCCGCTTTCGCACTTCGACTGCGCTCAGCATAAACTTCTGCGGCGTTGCACTCCTAGAAAGCGAACTCGTTACAGTCATTCCGTATGCTTATAACTATGTAATAGCTAAGGCTCCTAACAAAGGTAGTTTTCCTATTTTTGAATACTGAATACTGAATACTGAATACTGAATACTGAAGACCGCTTAGTTGGCGTCGTATACCGCATACCAAATACCACATACCGAGAGCCTCATGCCTCATCCCTAATGCCTAATAACAATGATCGCCCGCTCCACCGTTGACGCAGTATTTGACGCTTCTCGCGTGGAGGAAGTTATAGGTGATTTCGTACAGCTCAAGAAATCTGGATCAAATTTTAAGGGATTGAGTCCATTTACAGATGAGCGATCGCCCAGTTTTATGGTATCTCCCGTAAAACAGATCTGGAAGGATTTCTCATCTGGAAAAGGTGGGAATGCAGTCACTTTTATCATGGAACACGAGCATTTCACGTTCCCAGAAGCCATCAAATACCTTGCAAAAAAATACGGGATCGAGGTCGAGGAGACGGAACAAACGGACGAGCAAAAGCAGATGCAGGACGAGAAGGAGTCCATGTTTCTGGTCTCTAAGTTTGCGGCAGAATGGTTCGCTGGCCAACTTAAAATGGGTGACGGCAAGGCAATAGGTTATAGCTATTTTAAGGAACGTGGCTTTACAGATGAGACCATCGAGTATTTCCAGTTGGGTTACTCGCCAGACCAGTGGAGCGCTTTTACTGACGCTGCTATCAAGGCTGGTTACAAACTCGATTTTCTTGAAAAGACAGGACTTTCAATTGTTAAGGAAGATAAGCAGTTTGACCGCTTTAAAGCGCGGGTTATGTTCCCTATACGCAGTATGTCGGGACGGGTGCTGGGTTTTGGCGGGAGGATTCTTGTAACTGACAAGAAAGCGGCTAAATACCTAAATTCACCGCAAAGCGAGATTTACGATAAGTCCAAAGTCCTGTATGGGATTTATGAGGCAAAGCAGGAAATGGCCAAGGAAGACCTATGTTATCTTGTCGAAGGCTATACCGATGTGATCCAACTCCATCAAGCTGGAATCCAAAATGTCGTCTCCAGTTCTGGTACTGCCCTCACCACCGAGCAAATTAGGCTCATAAGTCGTCTGACTAAAAATATTACGGTACTTTATGATGGCGATGCCGCAGGATTGCGCGCTGCGATACGTGGGATTGACTTGATCCTTGAGGCGGGAATGAACGTGCGTGTTTGTACATTTCCTGAAGGTGAAGATCCAGATAGTTTTGCAAAAACGCATACTGAGTCAGAAATCAAGGAGTTTCTACAAGACAATTCCATAGATTTTATTCGTTTTAAATCAGGCTTGTTAAAAGACGAGGCTGCTGGTGATCCCATCAAGAAAGCGGGAATGATACGTGAGATTGTGCAGAGCATTGCAAAGATCCCAGATGATATCTCCAGAGAGATCTATGTACAGGAGAGTGCGGCAATTCTTGATATAGGGGAGGATGTGTTATTCTCCACACTTGCTCAAATGCGTAACGCAGCGGCTTCTGAAACACGTAAGCAAGAGCTTCGCGCCCAGGAATCGCAAGGTCTGCAAAAGGTAACAAATGCTCCAGAGAGCCAAGTGGTGGACAGGCGCGAGGTTCTCGAGCGCGCTATTATTAAAATACTGCTATTGTACGGTGATAAGGAGGAGGAATTCTTAGAGGAATATCTACAGGATTCGGCAGATGGCGAACTTGTCGTTGAAACTAAACTCGAGAAAAAACCAGTTTATGAAAAGGTATTTCTTGATTTGCAGCAGGACGAGATTGAGTTTTCAAATGATTCGTTTAAAAACCTTTACCCAAAACTGATCGATATTTTCTTGTTACAGGGAAAGATTGATGTCAATACGGTAATGACCGAATTAAAGGATCAAGAGGCCCAACTAGTGGCAGATCTCATTATGAATGAGGATCGTTATCAACTGAGTAAATGGGAAGAACGCCAGATAATTGTCAAACAAAAGGATCAAACCGTTGCCACGTACCTAACAGATACCATCCTAAATTTCAGAAGACTTATGATCGATGAGAAGATCAAATCAATGATGGGTGAAATGACCGAAGATGTGGATGAAAGAATGGAAATAATGACGCAGATAAAAGATAACCTAGGATTGCATCGTTATCTAGGAAAACGACTGAATAGGGTAATCTAGTTCGTGATCTGCAACAATCGAGATTGATGGATCAAGTCTGCGATATTGTCCACATTTAATTTTTTAAGCAATCTCGTTTTATAGGTACTTACTGTTTTCTCATTAATGGCAAGATCCTGTGCGATTTCTTTATTGCGCTTACCTCTTGAAAGTAAATTTAATACTTCTATTTCTCTAGTGGAAAGCGTCTTGAACTTTAGAAGTTCTGCCTTTTTTTCATCGCTACTTTCCCTCTTTTTAATGTCTTCAGATAAGAAGGTTTTGTCTTTACAAACTGTAAAGAGTGCATTCTTTATCTCTTTAACCGTACGGGTTTTAGCAATAAAACCGTTTGCACCTGCTTTAACGGCAGATATGGCATAGATCTCCTCAGGATGACAACTCACGACAAGAACTTTTAGGTTTGGAAAATGACTGCGCAACTGGCGTAGAGTTCCTACACCGTTGGAATTAGGGAGATCAATTTCAAAAATGAGCACATCTGGCTCATGTTTTTGAATCTCTGCGATAAGAAAACGCCCATCATCAACTTTGCCTTTGAAGTTGAATTGTTTGTCGCCTTTCAACATACATTTTAGTCCTCTACGGAAAACAGGATGGTGATCAGCTAAAAGAATCTTCATTTATGGATATATTCTATTTTCTTAAAGAGGCAAAGATATATAGTTGTATATAAATGTATGATTAATAACCGTAGGTAATTCCTTACTTAACAATAGTTTATGGCCTTTTACTATCTCAACGATTCAGGGAATTCCCAGACGGGAATCGGGTTCATTTTGTGCTGGTTACGGGAATTGAAGCTCATAAAAATGTTCAATACTTCTCGCTTTCTGCCGGCAAAGGTTTCAACAAGATGGCCATCAGCCAGTTGCTTCATTGCCCATTCTAATTCATCATAAGAAGCACCTATCTGGTCCTCGTCTGTTTTCTCTGCGCCATACAATCCATCGCTGGGAGCCGCTACCATGATAGTATTGGGGACTTTTAAGAATTCGCCCAGTTGGTAAACCTCACTTTTCATCAAATCTGCAATGGGGCTTACATCCACGCCACCATCACCGTATTTAGTATAAAACCCTACACCAAAATCTTCCACTTTATTACCAGTTCCTGCGACGAGCAAGGAGTTCATCCCGCCGTGATAGTAAAGCGTGGTCATGCGCAGACGGGCCCTGGTGTTTCCTTCGGTAAGCTGTTTCACGGCAGAGTCATCTTCTACAGGCATCGCACTAACGAATGAGTCAAAAACTGGTGTCAAGTCACTGCGCACATCACGTACATTGCTGAACCTAGATTTCAACTGCTGTATGTGTTCCTGTGCCCTGGTCACATGGTCAATATGTTGATGTATGGGCATTTCTACACAAAGAACCTCGAGGCCTGTATTTGCACAAAGTGTTGATGTAACCGCGCTATCTATACCGCCACTTACTCCCACAACATAACCTTTTACGCCCGCGTTTTCTGCGTAATCTTTCAACCATTTTGTGATTGCCGTCGCTACTCTTTCAACTTTCATAATCGTATTTTTGCCATCTCAAAAATATCCTTTTCCATGGATAGTCGCTACATGTTGAACAAGATTACTTGGATTTTGCTGGTTTTCGCTTTCGCGAAAGCGGTAACCTCCTGCACCCAGGAATCACAGCTAGAGCAGGAAATCCAGGCGATACCGTTGCAAGTCGAGCTCATCAAGTTTCACGAGGAATTTGCTTCGGCACAGGTAACAGATTTACCAAGGTTGAAGGCAGACTTTCCACAATTTTTCCCGCAATACGTGAGCGATAGCATCTGGGAGGTAAAAATGACAGGGCGAGATACGATCCAAAATGTATTGGAACAAGCGGTAGATAATGCTCAATTTGACTACCAGTCCATCAAGGAAGATGTAGAACTGGTCATGAAACATGTGGAATATTACTTCCCAGAATTTGAGCCTACGCCCATCATTACGGTGTTGAGTGAAGTAGATGACGAATTGAAAGTGGTGCCAACGCCCAATTTTTTGATTTTAGGAATTGACAACTATTTAGGGCCAGGCCACCAGCTGTATCAAGGTATCAATAAATACACATCCGTAACCTTGGATGTAAATCACTTACCGGCAGATGTTGCCCTTGCGTATGCTAAGCTTTTCGTTCCGCCCACCAGCGACCGCAAATTCTTGGAACAAATGATCTATTATGGTAAGTTGCATTATGTGCAGCAACTATTTGCTCCTAGTGCGACAGCTGCACAAATTATGGGCTATGCTCCAGAAAAAATGGCTTTTGCCCAAGAAAATGAAGAGTATACCTACCGCTATTTTGTAGACAAAGAGGTGCTTTATCAAACCGACCAAAAACTGTTATCCAGATTTATGCTGCCCGCGCCATTCTCAAAATTCTACCTAGAAATAGATCAAGAAACGCCAGGCGGTATAGCTCAGTACATTGGATTCCAAATTGTTTCCAGCTATGCCGCCGCTAACAATGCCACAGTGGAAGAAGTTATAAGAACCAGCGCCACAGATATATTCAACAAATCCCGATACAAACCAAGATCATAACATGTCAAAAAGTAAACGTTCAGAAATACGCATAGGAATAGAACTCGATGAGAACCGTGTGCCAGAGAACATTGTCTGGAGTGCACCGGATGGTGGCGTGGATAGCGCTGTGGCTAAAGCCATGATGGTCTCCATGTGGGACAGCGCAGACAAGGAAAGCTTCCGGATTGATTTATGGACTAAGGATATGCCGGTGGATGAGATGCGCATTTTCTTTCATCAAACATTAGTAAGCATGGCAGATACCTATCACCGTGCGACCAATGATGATAAGATGCGGGATACGATGATCGATTTCTGCGATTATTTTGCCGAAAAGCTGGAGCTGAAAAAGGAATAGGTTTAAGTTCTAAATCTCAAATCTCAAATCCCAATTCCCAATTTGTATTTTTAAACCTTAAACCTTAAACCTTAAACCTTAAACCTTAATCTCTGAACTCTCCCGACCATAAAGAACTTATAGAATTAGCCTGGTACAAGATGCCCTTCGGTGCGCACAAGGATAGGTTTTTAAGTGAATTGCCAGAATCCTATTATATATGGTTCCGCAGGCAGGGATTTCCACAGGGAAAACTGGGCAATTACATGCAGACCGTTTTTGACATGAAGGTCAATGGAATTGAGGATATATTACGGCAAATAAGAAAGAATACGGTGAATGATCACTGATCACGCATAGTTTCATTGATCCCATCAATGTAATTCAGCACTTCATCACGTCCTGCTTTGTTCGAGGCGCTTGTGACAAAATAGGGAGGCATCTCTTCCCAGATACCGTTCAATAGCTCTTCTTGGTAATGTTTTACATTGCGTTCTAACGCCATGGGCTTTAGTTTATCCGCTTTGGTAAATACAATGCTAAAGGGAATCCCGCTTTCTCCCAGGTATTCCATAAATTCAAGATCGATCTTTTGTGGCTCGTGGCGCACGTCCACCAGTACAAAAGCGCTGACCAATTGCTCGCGTTCTTCAAAATATTTGGTAATGAATTTCTGGAACTTTGCCTTGCTGCTTTTAGAAACACGCGCATAACCGTAACCCGGTAGATCGACTAGATACCAGTTTTTATTAATGATAAAATGGTTGATGAGCTGCGTTTTTCCTGGACGACCAGAAGTCTTGGCTAGGTTCTTATGATCGGTCAACATATTGATCAATGAAGATTTGCCCACGTTGGAGCGACCTATAAAGGCATATTCCGGCAATCTATTGCTGGGACACCTGGCCACATCCTGATTGGAGATGACAAATTCTGCGCTGTTGATGTTCATGGGAATGGTTTTTTAGAACTGGCGTTCTTTCAGCCATTTACTTAGAATCTCATTGAATTCTTCTGGGTGCTCCATCATGGCAGCGTGACCACATTTATCTATCCAAAAGAGGTCGCTATCGGGAAGTTTCTCGTGAAATTCCTCGGCAACATTTGGAGGAGTAACACCATCTTGTTTTCCCCAGATAATGCAGGTGGGTGTAGTCATTTTGGGTAAATCCTTAGACATGTTGTGGCGTATCGCGCTCTTTGCGATGGCTAGGGTCTTGATCAATTTCTTGCGATCATTTACCACGCCGAAAACCTCGTCAACGATCTCTTTAGTCGCAACTGCAGGATCGTAAAATACGTCTTCACTTTTTTGTTTGATATAGTCGTAATCACCACGTTTAGGGTAACTCTCACCCATGGCACTTTCGTACAATCCAGAGCTTCCTGTAATAATGAGAGCCTTGATTTTCTTAGGGTATAATTTGGTGGTTACCAGCCCTATATGTCCGCCCAACGAGTTGCCTAAAAGGATAACGTCCTTGAAACCCATGTGGTTAATAAATTTACCGATATGCTTTGCAAAAGTCCCCACACTCGTGGTTATCAATGGCATGGTATACAGTGGCAAAGATGGTACGACAACCTGGTAGCCTAGCTTAGGGAAATGCTCAATGACGCCCTGAAAGTTGCTCAGTCCACCCATCAATCCATGTAAAATGATAATTGGTGTTCCTTCGCCTGTGGTAAAGTATTCAAACTTACCATCCTTGATTAAGTCGTGCGCCATATTTTGGGTAGTGTCAAAGGCAAATATAGTTGATTTGCAACAATGCAAACTGTCTTTAAGAGCGGTAATATATACAAAATAAGGATGCGAATTCCGCTTTCGCGAAAGCGGAATACCTACCACACCAACTGCAATTATCAGGATTATGCAACGCGAAAAACCCTCACCTTTAATTGTTCATAACTCCCGAACTTATTCAGAATAGGCCGCATTTATCAACAATGTGGTAAATTGTGGTAAAAAGTGGGTCAGAGTTTCTATATTTGACTATAACAGCGGTTTACGTCCATAATTCATGACCCATTTTATAGGAACATACGAGTGTAAAGCAGACGCCAAAGGGCGTTTTATGCTACCTGCGCCCATGAAGAAGCAATTGCTTCCCATGTTGGAGCAGGGATTCGTGATCCGTAGGTCTGTTTTCCAGCCTTGTCTGGAGCTGTACCCCATGAAAGAATGGAATGCCGTGATGGAAAAGATGAGTAAACTCAACCGCTTCAAAAAAGCGCACAACGATTTTATACGTCGATTTACTGCTGGTGTAAAAACGGTAGAGGTAGATGGGAATGGAAGGTTGTTGATCCCACGGGATCTAATCGCTGTCGCTGGAATTACAAAAGAATTGACCGTGGCCAGTGCTATCAACATTATAGAAATCTGGGACAAGGATAAATATGAGGAAGCCATCGATGCCACGGCAGACGATTTTGCAAACCTCGCTGAAGAAGTAATGGGAAATGACACAACAGACGACTTATCATAATCCGGTCCTGTTAAAGGAATCTGTGGATGGACTTGACATTAAACCTGATGGGATTTATGTCGATGTTACCTATGGTGGTGGCGGCCATTCCCGTGAGATTTTAAGCAGGCTGGGTGATAAAGGAAAATTATACGCTTTTGACCAGGATCTAGACGCACAGCAAAATCCAATTGATGACGAACGATTTGCGCTTATTCCAGAAAATTTTAGATACATCAACAGATTCCTACGATTTTATGGAGTGAAGCAGGTCGACGGTATCCTCGCAGATCTTGGTGTCAGCTCCCACCAGTTTGATGTGCCTTCCCGTGGATTTTCCACAAGATTTGAGTCTAGGTTAGACATGCGTATGAACCAGAAGTCAGATCTAGATGCCGTCAAAATATTGAATTCATACGAAGAGTCAGACCTGCATCGCATTCTCAAGGAATATGGCGAGTTGCGCAACGCGCCTCGCATCGCAAAAATCATTGCCGAAAAGCGACAGGAAAAGCGCATTGTTACCGTAGATGATTTGAAGTCCATCTGCGCGCCGCTGGTACCGGCCAGAATTGAGAACAAACAAATGGCCCAGGTTTTCCAGGCAATCCGTATGGAAGTCAATGGAGAAATGGATGCATTGCATGAATTCTTGCAGCATTCCCGCGATCTTCTAAAAGTAGGTGGGCGGTTGAGCGTGATTTCCTACCACTCCTTAGAGGACCGTCCCGTCAAGCGATTTATGCGCAATGGCTTATTTAAAGGAGAACCGGAAAAAGATGTTTTCGGCAACACGAGCGTGCCCTTCAAAAAAGTAGGCGGCTTGATTGTCCCTTCTAAAGCAGAATTGAAACAAAATAGCCGTGCCCGCAGTGCAAAACTGCGCATTGCAGAACGTATAGCTCAAGACTAGATGGCAGCCAGATTCTATGACATATTGCGTGGTGGATTTTTGACCAACCAGGATGCCTTCAAAAATTGGAAGTTCATGCTGTTTGCTACCGGTCTAGCCCTTTTCATGATCTGGACAGGCCACCGGTTTGAGAGCAAGGTGCATTATATGGGACAATTGAATGATGATGTGAATGAGTTGCGCAGTGAGTATGTTGATGGGCAACGCCGTTTGATGTTCCTGCAAATGGAGAGTACAGTTGCCAGTCGCCTAAAAGAAACAGGAATCGCACCGCCCAAGGAGCCGCCCTATAAATTAATAGTAGCAAACAACACAGATGCCAACAACTGACAAGAACATATTGCACCGCATCTATGCCGTCAGCATATTTTTTGCGATCGTGGCGATAGCCATTATCGTGCAGATTGTGCATATACAATTTGTCGAGGGTGATGAGTACCGCGCAAAATCAGAAGAGCGCATATTCCGTAATCAGGTGGTGGATGCAAACCGTGGCAATTTATATGACTCAAATGGTCAGCTTTTGGCGACCTCCATCACTAAATATGATTTGAGGTTTGACGCTGTTGCTCCCAACCAGAAAGATTTCAATAGTGATGTGGATGGGCTGGCGAGTTCGCTTTCGCGAAAGCTAGACATTCCAAAATCAGAACTGTTGCAAAAATTCAGAAAGGCAAGAACCAACAATTCCCGATACCTGAAAATTGCCCAAAACCTAAGTTTCACGGACTTGCAGGAGATCAAAAAGTTTCCATTGTTCAATCGCGGAGTTTACCGTGGTGGATTGATTATAGAACCGCATGTAAAACGGGAGTATCCGCTGGGTAAAATGGCAGAGCGTTTAGTCGGCTATGATGAGCCTGGTAAACCTAGTGTAGGTTTAGAAGGTGCTTACCGTACATTCCTGAAAGGTGAAAATGGTTCCCGACTGGAACAGAAGATTTCAGGAAACGAGTGGAAACCTATCAACAATGTCAATGAAATCGAGCCGCGGGATGGTCTCGATGTCTATACGACGATCGATGTCAACATGCAGGACGTTGCGCATCACGCACTACTGGAACAATTGGAGTATTTTGAGGCGCACCATGGTACAGCAGTGGTCATGGAAGTAGCTACCGGTGAGATCAAGGCGTTGACAAATCTGGGCAGGTCTAGTGATGGGAAATATTTTGAAAAACGCAATTATGCGCTCTGGGAATCCCATGAACCAGGATCTACGTTCAAATTGATGAGTGTAATTGCCGCGCTGGAAGATAAAGTGGTGGACACCAGCACTGTATTTGATACGCAAGGCGGCAAGATCTCCTATTACGGTAGAAACGTACGGGATTCCAAGCATGGAGGATACGGTAAAATAAGCGTGGCGCGTGCATTTGAGTTGAGCTCAAATACGGCACTTGTTCAAATGGTTCAGGATAGTTATAAAGATGATCCAGAGCGATATGTAGACAGGCTATACAGCATGAATATCCAAAATAAGCTGGATTTACCTATAATAGGAGAAGGACAGCCGCTGATACCGCATCCAGATGATCCCAACTGGAGTGGTCTATCACTGCCGTGGATGGGATTCGGGTATGGTGTGCAGATGACTCCTTTGCAAACCTTGACTTTTTATAATGCTGTTGCAAACAATGGTGTGATGGTGAAGCCTCGATTGATCAAAGAGGTACGATCAAAAAATAAACTGATCGAGAAATACGATCGCAAGATTATTAATCCGTCCATCTGTAGTCAGGAAACTATCAATAAAGTAAAAGTGATGATGGAAAATGTGGTACGACGTGGTACTGCGGACAACTTGTACAGCAAGAATTTTTCCATGGCGGGTAAAACCGGAACCTGTCAAACAGAATATTGGAAAGGTGCGGGAAACTATATTGCCTCCTTCGCGGGATACTTTCCAGCAGACAAACCTAAGTATAGCTGTATAGTCGTCATCCATAAACCAAATACTTCCAAAGGGTATTACGGTAACATCGTTGCTGGTCCGGTATTTAAAAAAATCGCCCAAAAAATCTATGCAAGCAATCCACAATCTGATGAGGTACAAATGCCAGAATCTGTTCCTGCCGAGATTTTGAAGAGTCAGGAGGCCTATTTCGCGAAAGCGAGAAAAGCAGTCAAAAATATACCCGACTTGCGAGGGATGGAGGCTATGGATGCAATTGCCATTATAGAAAATCTAGGCGCCAAAGTTAAAATCGTAGGATCTGGAAAAGTTGCCAGCCAAAGCATCAAACCTGGAACGGCCATAGCAAAATCTCAACAGGTAATCCTAACACTTTCATGAAAAAGCTACGGGATTTACTATACAAAACACCTATCGATACCGTCGTCGGATCGACAGATGTTGTCGTGCATTCGATTCAGTTTGACTCGCGGCTTGTGAAACAAAATGATGTTTTCGTTGCATTAAAAGGAGTAGCTAGCGATGGTCATGATTTTATAGAAAAGGCGATTAGTCTGGGAGCAACAGCGATAATTCTTGAAAAACTACCGAAGGATCAAGTGGCAAATATCACCTATGTGGTGGTCGAGAATTCTCATCGCGCCCTTGCCGTGATGGCTGCCAATTATTTTGACAACCCATCACATGATTTGAATCTTGTAGGTGTCACGGGTACCAATGGAAAGACAACGACCACAAGTTTGTTGTATCAGCTGTTTAAAAATCTAGGATACAAAACGGGATTGATTTCTACGGTTGAGATCTTGATTGATGGTAAGTCCATTCCTACAAAACATACCACACCAGATCCATTGACCATCAATGAACATCTAGCGACAATGCGCGATGCAGGAGTAGACTATTGTTTTATGGAAGTGAGTAGCCACGGTATTGCCCAAGAGCGTGTAGCGGGACTGCTTTTTGCTGGAGGCATGTTTACCAACCTATCTCATGATCACTTGGATTACCACGCCACATTTGCTGAATACCGTGATGTGAAAAAACGCTTTTTTGACGGGTTGCCGGCCAAAGCTTTTGCGATCTACAACAAGGATGACAAAAACGGGCCTGTCATGGTGCAAAACACCAAGGCTAGAAAATTGGGTTATGCCCTAAAAACATATACCGATTACCAGGCGCAGATCCTGGAAAATCAATTCGGTGGTTTGCTGTTGAAGGTGAATGGCCATGAGTTGTGGACTAAGATGATAGGTGAGTTCAATGCGTATAATGTTTTGGCAATTTATGCCTGCGCGATTGAACTAGGGCTAGAAGAACTAGAGGTATTGGAAACAATTTCAAAACTTGAGGGTGTTGCCGGCCGATTCCAATATTTTACCACGGTAAAAGACAAAATTACAGCGATTGTGGACTATGCGCACACGCCAGATGCGCTCAAAAATGTACTGGAAACCATCAATAGCATCCGTACTAAAAATGAGCAGGTAATTACAGTAATAGGTTGCGGCGGCGACCGTGATGCCACCAAGCGGCCGATCATGGCAAATATAGCCACTCAATTGAGTGATAAGGTAATCCTGACCAGCGATAACCCACGGACGGAAGACCCAAATCTGATCTTGAAGGCGATGGAAGCAGGAGTAGAGCCGCAGAACTATAAGAAATCCATAACTATCGCAGACCGCGAGCAGGCGATTAAAACTGCCGCAAATATGGCCGGTGCAAATGATATTATCCTCATTGCAGGAAAGGGCCATGAAACCTATCAAGAAATCAATGGCATACGCCACGATTTTGATGATCGCTTAAAAATTACCACCCTTCTCAACCAACTAGAAAAATAAGATGCTCTACTACCTGTTCAAATACCTGGAAAGCGAGTTTCAAATGCCTGGAGCATCCTTGTTTGAATTTATCACATTCAGATCTGCCATTGCATTTGTATTTTCTCTTGCCTTTTCTACTATTTATGGAAAGCGCATAATTACCTATTTACAGGATAAACAAGTGGGTGAAAGTGTGCGTGATTTAGGATTAGAAGGACAGGCGCAAAAAGCGGGAACGCCTACTATGGGTGGAGTTATTATCATTCTTGCAACGCTTATTCCAGTCTTGTTACTGGCACAGCTGGACAATATTTATGTATTTCTATTGATCGTCACGACCTTATGGATGGGATTGATAGGTTTTGCAGACGATTACATCAAGATCTTTAAGAAAGATAAAGGAGGGCTGAAAGGCTGGTTTAAAGTTAT
>JBBSPH010000045.1:0-12900 GCA_038258985.1 Flavobacteriales bacterium | reverse complement strand
TAGTTTTATTTCCAACTAAACCACAAAAACCGTCTCAGTAGACGGTTTTTTTATGCCTAGGAATTAAGAGGCTATTTCTTTCGCTTTGCGTTTTTGAGGAATGATATTCCGCCCAATAGTTCTACTGCTACTCCTATAATGATCATTCCAGTAGCGCCAAATATTTCATAGATATACATTGCTACACCAGCAATAACAATTAGACTGCCTAGCGCGATAAGTAATATTCCAGATCTAGGATTAAGCATACGTTTTGGGAATTGAGATCTTAACTTACCTTCTGTTTTCTAAAAACTAAACCCTAACTGAAAGCTAAAACGTAGTCCATCCTCTCCATTAAATAAATTTAGGGTTGCACCTATCGCCTCTGCACTATTGATCCATATACCGCCACCATAATCATTGTGCCACTGCTCACTACCTTCATCATCCAACCATACTCTGCCAACATCACCACCACCGAAGATTCCTATCTGTATAGGTATCAATCCGGTTTTAAACTCTCCAAAACTATAGCGTAAATCTGCCGTACCCGCAAAGGAACTCTCTCCAGAAAAACGCTGAGTACGGTAACCTCTCAATCCATTGTTCTGTCCCAACTGTGCACTTTGATAGAATTCAAAATTATCACCAAATATGATATGTGCCTGCGCCAATGAACGAAGAACAAGTTTGCGGTCTTTGGTTACTGCATTGTAGAACCCTAGTTTAGGTTTGATGTAGTAGAAAATGTCCTTGAATTTCTGGAGATTGCTAACGATACCGTTATCGACTTCAAATATCATCCCTCTTGTGGGATTCAGCGGGTTGTCAAATGAAGAATAGTTATATGTTGCATTAAAATCCCCAAACCATTTTCGTTCAAAGAATTCAGGGTCACCGACTGTTGATGCAAAGTCAGTAATAAATCTATCTTGGTCTTCCTCTACTTGCACACCGCTAAAAATTGCGCTCAACCTTAAGTCAGATCCATATTCCCCACGATAATTTGTTCCCGCTCCTATTTCGTATGTACTCAAACGAACACGGTTAAAGTCAAAGTCCAAATCACTGTCTGGATTAAAACTATCGTTCCCAAATCCAAAGAAGTTTTCTGAGAAATTAGGTCCAGTCAATTTTCCATGCAGCAATAAATTTGCTTTTCTGAAAATCCCTGCAAACTCACCTTCATATTCAATGGAATATCCCTGCGTGGCAAAAAAGTATCCAGCGGTTAGCTGGTGAACACGGGTATGTGGATTCCTATTAAATCCATCAACGGTATACGTATTTTGTAATCCTATGCGGAATCCATCATCTGGGTTAAAACCAATTGCTGGTGTCAACACATTTGAGGCTTGAATGTTCTTCTTAGGATTATAGAGATTGATATCGTAAGAATCTGTCGTTCTCTTAACAGCATCATCTATATCTGCAAATGTATTGGGTTTCGTTTGATGATCAAATAAAGTTACCGCACGACCTTCTTTCAAATCGTATATATCGTTATCCTGACCACCGATTATACGTACCTTAATTGGATTTCCAGCCGTGCCAGTTACAGTGATACTATCTGTATCATCCAATGCATAGATCCAGATTTCCTTCGTGTCCTCTATAGTAAAGCTGCGCTCTGCCACAAGATCTGCTTTTTTTCCATCTTTATTACGGTAGATGCTCACTTTGGTCTTGCCTTTTTCATACCGGTCAACCTCGATTATATCATCTTTATTGGTACCTGTCATGATCGCTAGTCTTGACAACATCCTATAATAACGCTCTGCGATATCGACTAAATTCTTGCGACGTTCTTTCATGGTCGCAATTATTTCCTGTGTGGTTTCGTGAGGATAGATTTCTGGAGGTAGGTTGCGAAAAGCTGCCTCGATTTCGGCATCGGTCAGGTTTTCTTGGATAAATTGTGCTTGATTGATCCAGTCTTCTCGGTCTGCTTCTTCTGCAAAGCTTCTGTCTAAGTACGTGGCTGCAGTATTGAACCATTTTACATTGCTCAATTTATCATCGTAGGTAGCAAACTGTTTGGTGATACCTACAAGGGTTCGTAGCGTAGCAAATACGGCTCCGTCAAAATTTGAAAATACCTGATCGCGGTCTCTAGGAATAGGTTTGAACGTATGGTTGCCGTTGTCGTCCTCAAACTCTGCCCAGCGCCATTGGTCTTGGTGGCGATCCCAGTCACCTATGAGCATATCAAACATGCGCGCACGGATCCAGGCCTGTTCGTCAATCTTATATTTTTCGTCGCGTATGATACGCTCGTAAACATCTGCCGTGCTTTTTATATCGTCCGGATTTCCAAAGCTAGCCGATTCCTTGTGGTTTTCTTCTGGACGTTCCACCAGCATATAGAGCTCATTCCCATAATCAAAGTTATAGTTGCCTAAGGCTTTTTGTTTGGGCACATAATAAATTTCTGGATTAGTATGTAATATCCCCAATGATTTTGAGAGCTCTGGAATTACAAGGGAGCCATAGGGATGCGCGGCGGTGTAGAAATCAAATAATAGATCCTCCGTTTTGGTATCTTCAAATCCATCAATTACATTTTGTTCCTTGAAAACGGTGGTCTGTAAAAATTGAACAGCACTCTTTTTGAGGGCTCGCAAATTATATTCCATTCCTTTTGAGTCTAAAAGTCGTAATGTTTTGGTTTGGTGGCCACCTCCTGCCCTTACCACTTTGAGACCTCCTTTTAAGGTATCCAACACTGCAACTTTGGCATTGATCTCTAATCCATAGAGTTCGCGATACTTCTTGCCCCAAAGTCCTTTAAATGCCTCCGACTTGTCGGTGCGGTCGCTAGTGTAGATGTTCGCTTTCGCGAAAGCGGGAAAAGTATCCGGTAACGAGTCCACATTGTATTGCTTGAGTTCTGGAATAGCTTCCTTGGTATACAGCAATTTGTGTTTACCATCCTCATATCATAATATTGCACCCAGGAACTACCATCCTTCATCACGTCCATACGGGCGAACCCATTGCCCCCAAAAGAAAATAGCCCGTCGTTGCTCAAGGAAACATAACTCGTCTTAGAACCCGATCCAGAAACAATCTGGCGCACGCCATCGTTAACAATATATTGAAGTGAGTGCTCGTGACCACTGGCAAAAATGATACGCGGTGCCTTTGAGGCAATCGCAAGTGCAGACAATCGGTCTGCCAACTCTTGGTAACGCTTGTTTTGTTTGTCCTGAGCGCTCACACCACCACTGGTTCTGATGAGACTGGCGAGTGAGCCCAATATTGGGAAAGGAAGATTCTTTTGCGATGGAAATAGGTGTTTGATCGCAGCATATTGACCACCGTGGACGCCATTAGTATAGATCGGGTGGTGTGTTACTACTAAAATTGTCTTGTCTTGATGTTTCTTGAACTCGCTCTCCATCTCAAGAAAGAATGCTTCCCTAGTTTTGATTTGAGCACAATCTGCATTTATTTCTGGTATGTTATCCCATTTTTCTAGGAACCATTGGCTGTCAATAATCAACAACTGAATGTCATCTGTAATCTCCTTACTTTCTATGGGACAACCTACTTTTGGTTCCCAAATATCTTTTTTGCCAAGAGCTTCTTCTATATAATCTTTCTCTCTATTGACGTTAACTAATTGCTCTTTATAGTAATCGTGATTTCCAGGAATAAAAATCGTGTTTCCTTTGAAGTTTTTAGCGACAGCTATCTGTGCATCCAGATGATTTTCTGCAAGTGGTCGGAATTCAGTTCCTTCGGCTGGCATACCTGTGGGATAGATGTTGTCACCCAGAAAAACCAGATAATCCTCAGCAGAATTACGGCCGGTTTTTAGATAGCTTTCCAGAGATAGCAACCCATCGCTTTTACCTCCTATAGGAGATAAGCCTACATCACCTATAAGATAAAAGCTCCGATCCACTGTACTAGTGGCCGGAATGGCTTTTTTATTTTCCTCTTCACTATACTGAACCTTGTAACTCGCACAACTGGTAATGACTAGGGCGGCAATTAATAAAAGAATGTTATTTTTAATCATTAGTGATTTATTCACAGTAATTTTAACTCTTAACTTCAACAATGACAGAATTACTCCAAGCAACCGATGAATTTGTGTTGCACCTGTTTAAAGAGAATCTCGACGAAATATACGTCTATCACAATTATACTCATACCAAAAGAGTTGTCAAAAGTACACAAGAGATTATTGACAATTCAAACATAGAAGTTAAAGAAAAAGAGGCTTTATTACTCGCCGCTTATCTACACGACACTGGATACATTCATGGAGCAGATGGTCATGAAGAAGCCAGTGCAAAAATTGCCAAGGATTTTTTGACCAAGGAAAAGGTAGATGCCAAAACCATTGAACTGGTCCAGCAACTCATACGTGCTACTGAATTCAACAACCAACCAGAAGGACAGCTAGAGGAAATTTTAAGGGATGCAGATTCCTCACATTTTGCCAAGGATTACTACAATGAAACTAGCGAATTGCTCAAAATGGAACTTGAACTGCGTGGTACAGAATTTACCGATAAAGAGTGGCGCAAGGAAAATATCAACGTTTTTACGGAGAAGCACCGATTCTACAGCGACTATGCTGTAAAAAATTGGAACGTCCATAAGAATGATAACCTTATGGATCTCTTCAAAAAGAAGAAGAAAACCAAAGCCAAATACAAAAAAGAAGAATTAAAGGTTCACTTGAAGAACCAAAGTCCAGAGCGTGCCATTCAAACCCTTTTTAGAACGACACTAAGAAATCACATTAAACTGAGTGATATTGCAGATACGAAGGCAAACATTCTACTTTCCGTAAACGCGATTATCATATCTCTAGCATTGGCGAACATCATCCCAAAGCTGGATCAGTTAAGCAACAGGCACCTATTGTACCCTACTCTTGTACTGATATTGTTCTCTGTTGCCAGCATCATTTTATCCATCGCCTCTACCCGACCTAATGTTACCAGTGGAGAGTTTACAGATGAACAAGTAGAAAAACGGGAAGTCAACTTATTGTTTTTCGGAAATTTCCATAAGGTTCCATTTGCACGATATGAAAAAGCGATCATGGGACTTTTAGAAGATAAGGACGAGGTGTACCAGAGTCTCTTGAAAGATTTATGGTTACTAGGTGTCGTCCTTAATCGTAAGTATGCGTTGCTGCGGTGGACATACACCATCTTTATGATAGGTATTATATCCTCAGTAATTGCATTTATAATCGCGTTTACGACGTATGATTATGAGGTAGTTTCAAATGTGCTTCCGTAGATAATTCTTCGTAGGTCATTCGTTTATCAGATGCCTTGAACCCGTAAAGTACATTTATCCTTAGGGCTTTTAACCCGATAACCCCTTGAACGTCTTCCAGTTCAAGGTGTTCAACATTATCGCCTAGGTATTTTTTATACTGTAAAAAATTGATGTAACGCATGTACTCGCGTTCATTTTCTTTATTGGTATAGATAATAGAAATTGTTCCTTTTTGTGTGACACGCTCTTCAGTACCTTTAATGCATGCCTTATCGATACGCTTCTTGATCACTTCATATCTAGCATTGTAAGTGCCGTCAACATCAAAACGTTTCTCATCAATCCTGTACCGTATGCTTAACGTATTATCAAATACTAAGATCATAGATGCAGCATCAAGTTTTGAGGGAAGATTTTCTTGTATGGAGTAGAATTTAGCCTCCATCTCAATCATGGTTTGTAATTGCCATAACCGCAAGTTGTATAGATAGACAACATTAAAATCTAGATCCTCACGTATGCTGCTACCTACATAGATATTGTGTTCTACTCCATCAGTCTTGAAGCGCTCAAAAAAGTGGGTGTAAATTTCTTGAGCCTCTTGTTGTTTATTGTCTATATAGCGTGATAACGCGTGATTTATGGTCTGTACCGCGTTGTCGTAATTATTCCGTTTTTTGTAAATGACACCGTTTAATGGATCCAACTCCTTTAAATAATTCGTTGTACGTTCCAATAAATCTTTTGAGAGGGACTTGACGTGGTCCATTACGGGATTGATCTCTTCAGTCAATAATTTTATGATACCTCTTTCAGAGTTTGCATCAATCGGACCTGCGTTGAGTCGTTCATTGTATCCCTTGACACGGAATTCTATTTGCTCGTAAATAGGTAATGGTTCGTACGCTTTCGCGGAAGCGATGATCTCACAAACCTTCTGCAACTGGTCACTTAGATCTTCCTTGATAGCATTATTTCTGGCATCGCTGCTGCCTACCACATCAATTTGCCCGTATAGCGGGTAAACATCCTCAAATCCAATGTCCTTGAACGTCTCTTCACGATCATTGTTTCTGGCTTTTAAAATACGTCGCGCCTCCCGCTCAAATTTCCACTGTACGCTGGGATGTATAGACGTGCACTCTGTCTGAATAATTGCTTTTATCCTGTTCTCGTCCTCTTCCTCCCCCCTAAGAATCGCAGATTTGATGTAATCGATCACACCCTCAATTTTAGGCGCATTAAAACTGTTAAGTGCAAAGGGCTGCTCGCTACCCAACTCCAGAACGCCTAATAATTTTTTATTTTTTACCACAGGATACAGTATCGCGCTTTTAATCCCGGCAGTGGAAAGGTTCTCTGTCATAAATTGATTTTCCTGTCGGGCGTGATAATCATCAAGATCTGGAATGATCAATGGTTTTTTTCTTTTTATGAGCTGTTCGTAAGCATCAGCACACAGCGCATTTTCACAGTTTTTACTATGACTCTTTCCTAAAATGTAACTTTTAGAATCTGTAAAATGCATTTGCTCAAAGATGCCCTCGTAATTGTCAAAAGAGGTGAACCCAGCATGAATCTTATCCATGCTGAACATTTTTTTGAAAACATCCTCGATATTTTCTTGCTGGGCAATTTTAGAACCAGGGTTATTAAGTAGAATAGTTTTCAAGTCAGAAATTGCAGCATCTACAGTAACGTCCGTAAACGTGATGATACCAAACCCTTTAAATCGATAGGAACCTTCAGGAAAACTTTTTTTCCACAATTCCTCATCGTCTGGATATCGCAGTAATTCATTAATATCCTCATCAGTCAACTCATGCGTACCTTTATGGGTGAAGACGTCAATAAAATCGGCATTGTAGGTAATTCGATATGTGCTAATGTTTCCTTTGGCATCTGGAATCTCTGAATGCATGATGGTACCCATATCCAATTTGCGGTTGTAGCATTTATTTAGAATCAAGCCGCAAGCAAGAAGAAAGCGATCAAACTTAGAATTATCCAAAAAATGGAACTCAAAATCATCTCCTGCAGCTTTCAATATTTTTTCCAATCGTTGGGAGCAATTGAAAAGCTTAGTAGAAAAAGGAACAGTAGCAGCTTTGATCTCGTTACTAGTGAGAGATTCAGGAAACAACTCAGCAAGAACCAGTGTAATTTGTTCCGAGTAGGCGCTGATGTTATCCTCGTTAATTTCAGCTGTAGGGAAACCGCCTTCAGAAATAGCTTGTAATAGTGCGGAATAATACAATTTCTTGAAAGTGCTCTGCTCAGTATCAATTCTATCTTTGTATATATTGATAAGCTTATCAAAACTCAACACAACTTCCATCTCTAAAAATTCTCCAGATTTACCTTTTTCCGCCATCATCTAAAGATAGCACTAATCATAGACCCAAGCTAAGCCACGACCAGTTTTAGGATTTTTTAACCTGTATCAGAAAATTTGAAATATCAAAAGGGCTCTGGGATTCACCTTGGCCATGATATCTCAATATTTGGGAATTAGATTTTGCCTAATCGCATTAAGATGAACAGAATTATGATGGGAATCAATAAGGCGATAACAATGATGGTTTGTTCAAAAATTAGATTGAAATCGTAAATCAGCGTCACTAGATAACCTGCTACTGCACCGCCGAAATGGGCATCGTGACCTATATTCCCAACTTTGTTCTTAATACCGTAAATGGAATACACCAGATAACCTATTCCAAAAATATATCCTGGAATAATGCCGTAGATCATCATTTCTGGTAGCAACAATATCGCACTGTATATAATACCTGAAACTGCACCACTAGCACCTATAGCACTATAATGGTATTCGTCCTTATGAAACGCGTAGCTTAGAAAATTCCCTCCCAATAAACTGACGATATAGATAATTAAGAAAGAAACGGTGCCCAAATTTGCAACAACTATACCCGCAAAAAAATAGAGCGTCAACATATTAAAAATCAAATGTTGCAGGTCTAGATGTAGAAAACCACTTGTGAAAAACCGAAAGGATTCACCTCGCTGTATACCTAGAATATTGAATTTATACTTGTCAAAGAATTCATAATCCTTAAACCCTTTAAAACTGATCAAACAAGTGATCACAATAATAACGATGGTGACAATATCTATGTCGTAAAACATACAGGAAAAACTTAGGTGCCAAGATAGTATATTTGTTAAAAACAAACCGATGCAGGCCGTCGCATTCTACCTTGTCTATCCCATTATTTGGGTGGTGGCTCGGCTCCCTTTCCCGATCATTTATTTTATAAGTGACTGTGTGTATTTTCTTATATACCACGTAATCCGCTATCGTCGTGAGGTCATTCGGTCAAATATAAAAACGGCATTTCCAAATCTAGGTGACAAGCAAATAGAATCGCTAGCCAAAAAAAGTACACGCCATTTCTGTGACATGTTTGTAGAGATGATCAAGTCCACTGGTATAAGTCGTCGAGAGGTTCAAAAGCGTTTTGTGTGTGATAATATTGAGGAGGTTAACGCTTTCGCGAAAGCGGGACAACCCATCGTCATCATGCTTGCCCATCAAGCTAGCTACGAATGGACGATCGCGCTGGACGATTTTATTGATTTCAGAACCTACGTCGTTTACAAACCGATAAAAAACAAATATTTTGACGGCTACATACGAAAGGTGCGCTCAAAATTTGGATCCGATCTCGTGGCAATGAAAAAAGCCTACCATATCATAAGGGAAAGCCAGAAATCAGGTGAGGCAGGTTTATATGCACTGGTGGCAGATCAAGCACCAAAGCCATCAGCCGCCCAATTCTTTACGCTATTTTTTGACCAGGTGACACCTGTTTTTATGGGTGGTGAGCGCATGGCAACACAATATGCGATGCCCGTTTATTTTATGCAGGTCGAAAAAATTAAACGTGGGTTTTATCGTGCGCACTTTAATGAGATCACGCTTGATGCCAGCAGCGAACCAGAATGGATGGTGACGGACTCCTTCTTTCAAAAGTTAGAAGCCCAAATTACCAAGCAACCAGAATATTACCTCTGGTCGCACAAACGCTGGAAAACAAAGCCCACTGATGTTACCCGTGCTGTTGAGCTATCCCCTCGAGTTCGCCTATAAAACGATCAGCTAGATCATCTGCTTTTTGCTGCGTTGTAGACTCCGTATAGATTCTGATGATAGGCTCTGTATTTGATTTACGGAGGTGAACCCACTCCTGTTCAAAGTCGATCTTGACTCCGTCGATCGTAGTCAATTGTTCTGAGGCATAAGTGGATTCCACATTCTTAAGAATTGCATCTACAGGCATTCCCGGCGTCAATTGAACCTTTTTCTTACCCATAAAATAGGCTGGATAGCTGTCGCGCAGCGCGCTTACTTTCATCTGCTTTTCAGTCAATAGGGATAGAAACAAAGCAACGCCTACCAGTGCATCACGGCCGTAATGGCTATCTGGATAGATAATACCGCCATTGCCCTCACCTCCTATTGCCGCATTTACTTCTTTCATCTTGCTTACAACATTGACCTCACCCACTGCAGCTGCATGATAGGTGCCACCATGTTTTTGAGTCACATCACGCAATGCTCTGGAAGAGGATAGATTGCTGACTGTGTCACCCTTTTTTTTGCTCAACACATAATCTGCACAAGCAACGAGTGTGTACTCTTCACCAAACATTTCTCCCTTCTCGGTGATAAACGCAAGTCTATCCACATCTGGATCAACGGTTATCCCAAAGTCAGCCTTATGCTTTACTACAGCAGCACACAAATCTCCCAAGTGCTCTTTCAAAGGTTCTGGATTATGTGGAAAATGACCAGTTGGATCACAATACAATTCTACCACTTCAACGCCGAATGCTTTACACAAGGCGGGAATCGCAATTCCACCTGTAGAATTTACACCATCAACAACAACCTTAAAGTTTCCTTTTTTAATCGCTTCCACTTGAACGAGCGGCAGAGCAAGAACCTCAACGATATGGCGATCGATATAATCGGTTAGGGCAGTGACCTGACCTAGATCGTCAACTTCCGCGTAAGCGAAATCCTCAGCAGCTGCAGTATCAAGTATTTTTTGACCTTCTACTCCATCTAAAAACTCACCTTTATTGTTAAGTAGCTTAAGCGCATTCCATTCCTTGGGATTGTGGCTTGCGGTTAAGATGATACCTCCGTCAGCTTTTTCTAGTGGTACGGCAATCTCTACGGTAGGTGTCGTGCTCAAACCAAGATCGATTATGTCACAACCTACCCCAACCAGCGTATTCTGGACCAACGCCTGTATCATCGCACCGCTGATGCGGGCATCGCGACCTATTACCACAAGAGGTCGCTCTTTTCCAGACGCTTCTTTGATCCATTTGCCATAAGCACTTGCAAACTTGACCGCGTCCAGCGGTGTAAGATTATCACCTGGTGCGCCGCCTATAGTACCGCGTATGCCTGAAATGGATTTTATAAGTGTCATGTGGATTGTAGGTTATATTTACGACAAATGTAGTTTTCTTAACTACCAACCGCAAAACTAGGAATGAATTATCTCGCTCACCTACTACTCTCTGGAAATGATACTGATTTACGCATAGGTAACTTTATCGCAGACTCCGTGCGCGGTAAGGACTTATCCAGGTTTCCCGAACGGGTCGCACAAGGAATTACCGTGCACCGCGCCATTGACAGTTTTACAGACACCCACGCTATCGTGAGAGAAAGCAAAGACTTGATACGACCTAAATATGGTTTATGGAGCAGTGTGATCGTTGACCTCTATTATGATCATTTTCTTGCGGCAAATTGGGCTGATTTTCATGATGTTGATCTTGAAAAATACACGCTACAATTTTATGATGATCTAAATGTAAAATGGGACATTCTACCGCGCCGCGTGCAGCGATTTTATCCTGTCATGGTGGAACATAACTGGATTTACAGCTATAAAACCATTGAGGGAATGAGTCATATCCTGCACCAAATGAATTATAGGACTAAAGGTAAGAGCAACATGGACCAGGCAGGTACGGAATTGCGTTTACACTATAACGAACTGGAATCGCAGTTCAGACGATTCTTTGCAGAGCTTCAAGCGTTTGCCAAGGATTTTATACGCAAAATGCCACTCGATTGAGTGGCATTTTTAACTTGTAATCCATTTCAATGAATCAGGAACTTCTGGGTTTTGCTTCCCTGCTCGCTAATTAATGTAGCAATGTAAATTCCAGTCGCTAGTTGATAAATGTTATATCCCGCGCTATTTTGATTTCTACAAAAAAACCTTACCGAAGCAAGGTTTTTAAAATTCGATAAGACCGTACTTTTATTTTGTAGGTATAATCAACACCTGACCTGGGTGTATCATATCAGGATTTTTTAGCTTATCGGTATTGGCCTCAAAAATTTGTTTATACTTCATCGGGTCACCGTAATATTTTTTTGAGATGACACTTAGTGACTCTCCCTTTTGGACCTCATGCGTGGTATAAATAGAGGAATCGGCAACTTTAATATCTGCCATAACATCTGTAGGATTTTCTCCACCTACTTTTTTGATCTCATCCCACAGCTGATCCTTATAATAAGGGTTGTCTGCAGTACCAGAAATGTGCAGTTTCCCGTCCACAACTTTTACATCGCCACCTTTGATATTCAATTTTTCACCTAGATCTAGAACACTTTGATATTTTTCCTTAACCATCATAATAGTTTTTAAGTTAGAATTTAAATATACTTAATGCAGCACTGCATAAGATCAATTAAGTATTAAAATATGCCATCGTAGTTACATGCAGGATACAAAACATGATAATGTTGATCGACTATCGTAGAGCTCAGATTGCTATTCTTATTCCTTTATCGTAGTATATACATTATTAACATCATCGTCTTCCTCTAGTTTTTCAAGAAGTTTGTCAACGTCTTCTTGCTGCGCTGGTGTCAATAACTTTTGAACTGTTGGAATATATTCAAATCCTGAGCTTAAAATCTCTAGACCTAATTCCTCAAGTCCAGACTGCATGGTTCCGTAATTTTGAAATTCTGCATAGATCATAATACCATCAACACTGTTTGTGTCTTCCTCATCTTTCTCGTCCAGAAAAAGCTCCTCAGCACCGAAATCGATCAATTCCAACTCCAGCTCCTCAAGATCCTTTCCTTCTGCTGGGATTCTAAAGTGACACTTATGGTCAAACATAAACTCTGTAGAGCCGCTGGTCCCGAGACTTCCATCGTATTTAGTAAAATAGCTACGTACATTGGCTACCGTACGATTGTTATTATCCGTGGATGTCTCTACTAGAACTGCAATACCGTGTGGTGCATACCCTTCAAATAAAACGGTTTCGTAATTCTTAGTATCCTTATCACTAGCCTTTTTGATGGCGCGCTCTACATTCGCCTTGGGCATATTGACTGCCTTGGCATTTTGTATGACGGCTCTCAATCGAGCATTGGCATCAGGATCTGGCCCACCCTCTTTCACCGCAGTAACAATATCTTTGCCTATACGTGTAAATGCTTTAGACATCGCGCCCCATCGTTTCATCTTGCGCGCCTTGCGGAATTCAAATGCTCTTCCCATTACTTATTCTAATTTTGTAGTGGTAAAATTAATGTTCTAAGAACTTATCTGCAACCATTAAAAAACCGCCTGTAGGCGGTTTTTACTAATT
>JBBSPH010000044.1:0-12980 GCA_038258985.1 Flavobacteriales bacterium | reverse complement strand
TGCTAAGATAAGAAGTTCGCTGCGCTCACTGGCAAAAGAACGCTGCACTTCGGCTTTGTTCAGTGACCTCGCTGAAAGATAAAATACGAAGGGCTTTCAATTTCTTTTCGCAAACTCTATGTCAGGCTGAGTGTGTCGAAGTCGTGTAGGTTAGTCAAAAACTTCATCGGAAGTCGCATTTCGACACTTTGATAAACTCGGTGCCAGCAAAGCTCAATGTGACACGAGGTTATGAATGTCAGTCTGAGCTTGTCTAAGACGTGTATTTGACGACAAGGCTTTTTTAGAAATTTGTTTATTGACAATTAGAAATTAGCCGCAGATAAATTTAATGCCTGCTCAAAATCAGTCAAAAATTATTCTGAAGGATAAATATTGATTTTTATAAGAATATTTGATCTGATTCAGAATATTTGACCCTCACTAAGGCGCGGAATTAATTCTGCAACTTGTGAGGGATGTATGATGGTTGTAAGAAACTAAATCATTACTTCAAAGCCTCCTTGATATTCGCCATCAACTCCAGTCCGCCGTTGTTGAAGACGTGTTCCGCTTTCGCGAAAGCGAACTCTTCTAAGGCTTTCCACTCCAGACTTTCAGAAATGCCAGTCGTCTGGATGCGTTGTTTGCCGTCCAGCGAGGAAAGAACGCCCGTAAAATGCAGACGCCCTTGCTGGATGTTTGCATAAGCGCCTATGGGAGCGGTACAACCACCTTCCAGACGGCGCAGGAACAAGCGCTCGATGTCCACACATTTCTGGGTAGGAATGTGATTGAGTTGCGCTACTGCGTCAACTACATCAGTATTAGTTGCCATAGCTGCTACCATCATGGCTCCCTGTGCCGGTGCAGGGATAAAGCTGTCCAGATGGGAATGCTCCAGCCCGTAAGAACCGCGCAGGTTTTTGAGGATATTGATGCGTTCGAGACCAGCCTTGGCAAAAATCGCCGCGTTCCAGTCGGCGTTGTTTTGAAGTTTAGCAAGCCGTGTGTTGACATTGCCACGCAAATCAACCACGGTGTGCAACGGGTACATATTGAGCCATTGTGACTTGCGGCGCAAACTTCCCGTGGCGATCGTCATTTGATCGTCGGGATTGAAATTTGATTTATACACCAGTATATCCCGATGATCTGCCCGCTCTAAAACTGCTGCCTGTATCATTCCTTTCGGGAGTTGGGTAGGAACATCCTTGAGGCTGTGAACAGCAATGTCTATCTCGCCCTTGATAAGAGCCACATCTAGGGTTTTGGTAAAGATTCCAGTAATTCCCATCTCGTAGAGCGGCTCATCCAGATTGAGGTCACCCTGGGATTTGACAGGAACCAAGAGTGTTTGATGACCGCGGGATTCTAGCTCATGTTGAACCTTGCGTGCCTGCCACATGGCCAGCTCACTGTCACGGGTACCGATGCGTATTTGTTTACTCATGGATAACGGGCTGTTGATCCAGTTTAAATACCTTGTTCAAAAGCTCTATCACTTGTTGGGTATTCTCGTCCTCGTCTCGCAGGTGATTGGCAAAATGGCCAGCAATCTTCTGGATAATACCGTCTGCCAGTACGTTTGCCTGTTCTTGGTTAAAATTGCTGATTTTGGTGCGGTTGCTCTTGATTTCTGCCACGGATAGGGTGGAGAGTTTGTTTTTAAGGGCAAACATGGTGGGTGCAAACTTGCGGGACTCCCGCCAGTTATCAAAGTCTGCCATAATGCTGGCGATAATTTCTTGTGCTTGCGGGATAAAATGCTCCCGATTTTGCAGTGTGTTTTCGGTAATTTGGGAAAGTTCATCCAGATGGATCAGGGTTACATTTTCCAGCTCGCTCACATCCTGGTCAATATTGCGTGGGATGGAGAGATCCAGCATCAACAAAGGCCTATTGGTAACAATTAGATTTTTAGAGACCGTTGGATTTTGCGCTCCCGTGGCAACAATCATGATATCTGTCCCTGCGATTTCTTCCTCTAGTTCTGCATAATCCTTTACCAATACATCAAACTTGCCCGCGATGCGTTCTGCACGGTCTTTGGTGCGGTTGATGAGTGTAATTTGCTTGTTTTGGGTGTGCTTGATCAGGTTCTCACAGGTATTGCGACCTATTTTTCCCGTTCCAAAAAGGAGGATCTTTTTTTCTTGTGCATTCTCCACCTCATTTAAAATATATTGCACACTTGCAAAAGAGACCGATGTCGCACCACTGCTCAATTGAGTCTCTGTCTTGATGCGTTTGCTGGCCTGGATCACTGCGTTGATCAACCGCTCCATATAGGCATTGAGCAAACCGATTTTTTTTGATTTTTTGAAAGCCATTTTCAGTTGCCCGATGATCTCAAAATCTCCCAAGATTTGGCTATCTAGACCAGTCCCGACCTGAAAAAGATGCTGGATCGCCGCCGTGTCGCTGTGGACGTAGGCTAGCTGCTCAAATTCCTCAATTGTACCGTGTGAGTGGGTACATAACAACTGTGCAAGTGCCTCGGCATTTTGTGCAAAGCCGTATAATTCTGTTCTATTACAAGTGGAGATGACGGCAAGCGAAGGGATGTCCTCAGATTTAGCTTGTTGCAATAAGTTCGCAATCGCAGTCTCGCTGAGAGCAAATGAACCACGCATCTCGGCATCGGCTTTACGGTAGCTGATTCCGATGGCGTAAAATTGTAAAGAAGTTCCAAAAACTTGCGGCATAGACTGCATATGCAATAGGTCGCAAAATTAAGGAGGGCATTTCGTTAAAAGTAACGCTAGAGGTTTCATTTTCGTCGCAATGTGCTAATTTTGGACAGGTGAGATGAAATCTCAATGAAATAAGAGGTTTTAGAGGAGTTCGCTTTCGCGAAAGCGAACTATTTATAATCATTACAAATAAATCAGATCATGAAAAATACCGCTATAGGAACTGCAGAGGTAACGTATATTGAAGACGGATTTCAGGTAGTTCGTGTAAAAAATGAAACGGCTGTAGTCGAACAATTCCAGCACGATGTGGATCGATCTTACATCCAGTTTCATTTTTGCTTGAAAGGCAACGTACAACTAGCTTTTAATGAGGGAGGTTACCAACTACCACTAGCGGAACAGAATTCCTATCTGCTGTATAATCCCACGCGAGACCTACCGGTCAATATTGAGATAAGTCCCAATTCTTGGGTGATACTAGTTTTGGTTTCCATCAAGAAATTCCATTCCCTGTTCTCTCCAGATGCAGATCACGTGAGTTTCTTGAGTGATGAAAACAGGGACAAAAAATATTATGTAGATGGTAAAGTATCGCCATCTATGGCTGTGGCATTGCACCAACTGATGAACTACAATCTGAATGACGCTATCAAAAGACTCTATTTTAAAGGAAAGGCCTATGAATTATTGTCCCTTTACTTCAATACCAAAGACGATCCAGACACAGAATCTTGTCCATTTCTGGTAGACGAAAAAAACATGGCCAAAATCAAAATGGCTAAGGATATCGTAATTGAGCGCATGACAGACCCGCCATCACTGGCAGATCTTGCCATTGAGATTGCCCTACCACTTAAAAAATTGAAGGAAGGGTTTAAGGAAGTTTATGGTGACACGGTGTACGGATTCTTACTGGACCACAAACTGGAATACGCACGACAGCTGCTGGACAGCGGCCAGCATAACGTGAATGAAGTAGGTTTAAAAGTAGGTTACAGTACAGGAAGTCACTTTATAAGTGCCTTTAAAAAGAAATATGGAACGACACCCAAGAAATATGTGATGGCGGATTGAATTACACGTGCTAAAATATTTATTAAGGCACGTGCTTTAATTATATTTGATCTAAATTTATTGTGATGAATACCAAACTGACATTGACAATTGATCGCTCGATAATCGATCGTGCTAAAGAATTTGCTAAAGAAAAAAACCGAAGTCTATCCGACATTATTGAGAATTACCTTAAGATAATTACCAAACAAGAGGAATTACCTGCAAAATCAGCACATCATCCTATCGTAAGCTCGCTAATGGGATCTTTTAAAACAGATCAAATTTTGGATTATGATCAAATTTTGCAAGAACGTAGGGAAAAGAAACTTTTGTAATGGATCATATCTTATTTGATAGCGATGTTCTCTTGGATTTTTTTCTCGACCGCCAACCGTTTGCCGAAAACACTGCAATGGTATTAGACTTATGCGCTGACTCATCAATTAAAGGTTATACCACTCCCGTAATAATTGCAAACATCTACTACATTTTAAGTAAAGTAGGAAAACATGAGGTTATAGTAGAGAAGCTCAAACAGCTACTTATAATAATAAATATTGCCGATATAAATAAAGTGGTTATTCTAAACGCCCTTAACTCAAAATTCAAAGATTTTGAAGATGCTTTGCAAAATTACTCTGCTATTGAGAATGGAAGCATCCGTTTGATCTTGACTCGGAATTTAAAAGATTATAAAAAAAGTGAAATAGGAGTAATGACTCCTGAACTTTATTTGAGGTCGATTCCATAAACGCCTATTTACCCTAGACTTTTTAAGAACGTCTTCGATAAGCCTGGCGTACATCACTAGCGGCAATTGGGTTGAGCTTTCCATATTCCAACATCCAGTTTTGATCACTAATCCGTACCACATTATCAAAGTAATGGTCAGATATAAGAATTCCTTTTTGAGACCCTTGTTCTTTAATGATTTCTTGAGCCCGCTGTATTTGTAACGGTGCGAGTCCAGAGAAAGGCTCGTCTAACATCAGGAATGGATGTGGAAGATAGAAAACGAGCAGAAATTCTAGGAATCTGCGTTCGCCCATGGAAAGAATTCCCACCTTTTTGTTGTGCATGGGATGAATCATAGGCTCGTACAGAATTTTGCCCTGATCTACGGGATCTTCATACCAGTATTGAACTACATCAGTTACGTTGACACCTTTCATTATAAACGGATCCTGTGGTAGATACGCAACATTCTGCAGGTGTTGCAGCGACAAATCGACAGATTGATCATTGATGTAAGCATTGTATGTAGATTTTTTGATGCTTCCAGACAAACTCTGCATGAGCGAGGATTTTCCCGCGCCGTTTAGACCTAGCAATCCATAGATTTTACCGGTTTCCAGATCCATTTCTATATTGTCTAAAATAGTATGCCGGCGGTAGCGCAATGATAAATTTGAGACGTGAAGTGTTTGCTTATCCATTCACCAGCCAGTTAAAAAGGAACATTGGCATGGAAAGCGCCCAAATAAATAGTGTTGCAAACAGGTAAAGTTCTAATTTTTTTATACCCAGATTTTGAAACACAAACCGTTCCTGCCTATAAAAATAACGGAATGCCACAATACCAATGGGAATTCCCAATGTCGCAAAGGTGATAATGGTAATTTCTGGAAGCCCGCGAGCTAGTGTGGGAAAGGAAATAGCAGCAGAGAAGAAAGCAATCCTCAAAGAAAACCATAATTTAAGCCGCGTATATCTCACGACTTAAAAATAGTAAACTATTTTTTGAGTTTCAGCAACAGATCCTGATAAGTCAGATCCGTTTCTGGGTGATCACGCAGGTACCTGTAGACTTTGTCTTTAACATTATCAGATGCTCCCAACTCGTCAAAAAGTTTGCTGTCCTGTGGCCAGTTTTTAAGGCTAGCCTTTCTTTCTGCCAGTTGTTGACTGACTGTAGCAAAGGATTTGAGTTTTTGAAAATTCTCGGTTTCTTTCATATGATCGATCTCTGCCACTAGTTCGCCATAGGTCAAAAACTCCAGTCTTTTATCTTTGGTCATTTTTTTTAGTAAGGAAGACAATGCGTCGATACGTCCAAAAAACTGTACATCGTAATCGTCAAGTCCGCAAGATTTAAGTTTCTGCATCTCTGCGGCTACAACTGCGTCATTTTGCAGCGATCCGTCAGATAAAAAAGTCATTTTTTGTCTGGTAATCTCATTGCAGGAAATATCAGAAACGGCCATGGACACTTTGTTCTGGGCCAGAGTTATGGTTGAGGTAATCAAAAAGAGTGCAGCGATTATAAATTTCATCTATGGTTTAATTTTAGAGTCCAGTGCTTCCATAATAGTGCCATGATGAATGAAAATTAGCAGTCGTTCGAGCTCAAGCTAGAAAAACTCTTATATTTAAATCATATCTGTACTACTATGACTGCTAAAATAAAACTTCCCGTAACTTTTTGGATGATTGCGGTTTTATTGCTTTTTTGGAGCATTGCAGATGCTGCCGTTTTCTTGATTGACCTACTGGAATCGAGGAATCCAGATGTTTCTAGAGGTGTAGATCTGGGAACGATGACCAGAAGGCCGTTATGGTATCTGTGCGTTCTGGGCCTGGCAATCTTTTCCGGTTTGACTTGCGCCGCTTTGTTATTGATGCGCAAGAAAGTAGCCGTAGTGTTTGCGTACGTGACATTCTTCGCCATTCTCATAGACATATCATTCGGTCTGTACTCACGCTCGCAGGGCGTTAAGGTTGTCTACAACTGGGATTTGCTCTACACGATCCTGTTTTTCGATCTAGTGCTGGTCATTTTCTCTGTGGTCAGTTTGAAAAAAGGCTGGATCAAATAGGCTATTTGAGAATGTCCCTTGCTGCCCTAAAGGTATTTGCATGGGCATCAATAATTACTTTTATGTCTGGCGAGTAGCCGCCACCCATACTTACCTGCACTGGGATAAATGGTTTTGATGCGTGATTCGCTTTCGCGAAAGCAGAAAACGCAAACTCGTCCCGCTTCTTACAACCATCCAGTGTCATACCCAACCGGCCCAGTTTATCGCTCGCCAGCACGTCCACACCCGCGAGGTAAAATATAAAATCTGGCTTTTCCTGGGCGATTAGATCTGGTAAATGCTGGTGTAATTCTTTTAAAAAGGCATCGTCAGTCGTACCGTCGGGAAGGGCAATGTCAAGATCTGATTGCTCTTTTTTGAAGGGATAGTTACCAGCACCGTGCATGGAAAAGGTAAAGACGCTGTCGTCACCGGTGAAAATTTCTGCAGTTCCATTTCCTTGATGAACGTCTAGATCAACAATGAGTATTTTGTCTGAAATCCCATGGCATTGCAGGTATCGCGCGGCAATCGCTTGGTCATTCAAGAGGCAAAAAGCCTCTCCATGGTCGGTATAGGAATGGTGTGTGCCGCCTGCTATATTCATGGCAACGCGAGAATTTATGGCTTTCAAACAGCCCTCGATCGTTCCCTGCGCGATACGCAATTCCCGATGTACCAATGACTCGCTCAAAGGAAATCCCAACTTACGGGAGGCGCGTTTATCCAGTGTTAGGTTTTTGAGATCTTCCAAATATTCAGGAGTATGCACCCGCAAAACATCTACATCTTCACACAATCTACTGGGCTCAAAAAAGTCTGATTCCTCTGCAATGCCAGAACGTACCAATTGCTGCGGGAGCAATTCATACTTGATCATCGGGAACCGATGGCCCTCGGGCAACGGGTGTTTGTAGATGGGATGGAAAGCAATGGGAAACATGGAGGTCTTGTGTGTCTGTAAACGCACAATTTAGTGCAAACAACTTACCTAGTCGCTGTTTTTCCCGCGGCTAACAAAATAGTGCAAGTCATAAAAGTTGCAACGGTTATCTTTGTTAATGAGCAATGGAGCCGTGGCTGTTCCGCTTTCGCGAAAGCGAACTCTATTAAAATCCCATTATAAATACCAAGCTTACTGCTTAACTTATTGATAATGTAAGCCTTCAATTTATCTATAAACCAAATTTTATGAAATCATTCCTTTACACCATGCTAATGATGATGGTTCTTCTTTCCTGCAAAAGTGAAAACGATGCGCAACTGGACGCCAAAATGGCAGAATTTGACCAACTTACCGAAAAAACCATTGGGATTCATGATGACCTAATGGAGGAGATGGGCACCATCATGGATTTATCCATGGAGATTGAAACTCGATTACAAACTGCGGATGATGAACAAGATTTTATGACCGAAAGGCTCGTTGCCACACGATCTTCTCTAGATCAAGCGCATGACGACATGATGGACTGGATGAAAAATTATTCAGAAGCATTCCCTTATGACGCAGAATCTCCAGCCACGATGCTAGATCTTGATGATAAAATGCCTGTTCTTGAAAGCTACTACCTAGACATTAAGGAGTTACAAAAAGAAACTGACCGAGCGATAAAAGATGGTCAAGAGGTACTTGATACGACTTCTTATTAATTCCTGATTCTTAACCTTATCTCAAAGATACCGTTGCCACAGGCATAAAAGGTATATTTGGAATAAGTAGTTATATATATGCTAGAAGCTGACAATCACGAGTACGAAAAAGCGATCCTAATAGGTGTCATTACCCAGACACAAAGCGAGGAAAAGCTAAATGAATATATGGATGAACTGGAGTTTCTTGCCTACACGGCGGGTGCGACAGTACATAAACGTTTCAGCCAGAAAATGGCAAAACCCAATCCCAAAACGTTTATCGGAACTGGGAAAATAGAAGAAATCCAAGCCTATGTCAAGGCGCATGATATCGATACGATCATCTTTGATGATGAATTGTCTCCTGGACAACAGCGCAATATTGAAAAAGCGCTGGAGGCCAAGATTATTGACCGCACACATCTCATACTCGATATTTTTGCGCAACGAGCCCAGACTAGTTATGCAAGAACGCAGGTAGAACTCGCGCAATACGAATACCTGTTGCCACGACTAGTGGGATTGTGGACGCACCTTGAACGCCAGAAGGGTGGTATAGGAATGCGTGGTCCTGGTGAAACGGAGATAGAAACGGATAGACGTATTGTTCGAGATCGAATTACCTTACTCAAGGAAAAGCTGAAAAAGATTGACAAACAAATGGCAACCCAGCGCGGTAACCGTGGTCAATTGATACGTGTTGCCCTAGTAGGATATACCAATGTGGGTAAAAGTACCCTGATGAATGTCGTTTCTAAGAGCGAAGTGTTTGCAGAGAACAAACTGTTTGCAACGCTAGATACGACCGTGCGTAAAGTTGTGGTAGGCAACCTACCTTTCTTGTTGACGGATACTGTAGGTTTTATCAGAAAGCTGCCTACCCAACTAGTAGAGTCTTTTAAATCTACTCTAGACGAGGTACGAGAGTCTGATTTACTATTGCATATTGTGGATATTTCCCATGAATCCTTTGAGGATCACATTGCTTCCGTTAATAAGATTTTGGACGAGATTGACGCTATTGACAAGCCAACGATCATGGTATTCAATAAAATCGATCAGTACCAGGCAGAGGAATACGATGAAACCGATCTCATGGTTGACCGATCTTCTATACACTATTCTCTTGAGGAATGGGAAAAAACATGGATGTCAAGAACTGGTGATGATGTTATCTTCATTAGTGCGGTGGAGAAAGAGAATATGGAGGAATTTCGCAAGAAAGTATACGAAAAAGTACGTGAGATTCACGTGACTCGATTTCCCTATAATGCTTTCCTATACCCAGATGTGATGGGTGAAGAGGAGTAATTACACCCATTTACCATTAACCAAAAATTCATGAAAAGATTCATTTTATATTTATTATTGGGTCTTTTCATAATCTTTGTTGGTGGTTATTTCTACGCAAATCATCTCGTTAAGGGAAAGGTAGAAGAATTTCTCGCTACCCAATTATCGCCGCAAATTGACTTGAAGTATGGCGATTTGTATATGAATTCATTTACGGGAACTATTTCCATAGAAGGGATCGAGGTGAGCTTTGAAAATCAGCAGGATACCATAATCCATACCCAGGCTACTGTGGACGAACTTTCCTTATCTGGGTTCGGCTATTGGGATTTTTTCGTGAATGATGAGATCTCCTTTGACCAGATAGAAATCAATAAAAACAACCTAGTATATTTCAAGGATAGGTTTGTGTCGGCTACTCAAAATGACACGATTCAACAGGATCCGCTCGCGACTATTGGGAAAAGCGTGTTGATTAAAAAGCTGGATATTGAGGACACGTCGCTTACAATTTATAATAAGGGACAAGATTCCGTCTTGCTGCGCATTTCAAAAGCGGCACTTTCAGTAAGAGATATACGGACAGACAGTAAGGCTATCAAAAAGAAAATCCCATTAACCTATGACCATGTTAGCCTTGTAACTGATTCGGTTTATATGAAGATTAGCAAGTATGAGGATTTGACAATTAATAGCTTAAAGTTGGAAGATAAAGACATCCATTTAGAAGGGATTTCGTTAGTTCCTAAATATTCCAAAAATGAATTTGCAAGGATTATACCTTTTGAACGTGATTACACAGAACTTCAAGTCCCGAGCATAGATGTACAGGATTATGAGTTTGGCTTTAACGATTCTAGACTTTTTACAAACGTAAAAAAACTTATAATTGATCAGCCCACACTTCTAATCAATAGAAACAAACTGATCAATGACGATGTTTCCTTCAAGCCGTTGTACAGTAAGATGCTGCGCGATCTAGATCTACAGCTTATGGTAGACAGTATCCTGATCAATAAAAGCCACATTACCTATGAAGAAAAGGTTAAGGCAGATCAACCACCAGGCAGCATAGAATTTACTGACTTGGATATTTCGATGGCACAAGTAGGCAACACCCAACCAAAAGGTGAGCTCACTACGGTAAAAGCAAATGGTCTGTTTCAAGAAAGCAGACTCAATGTCAACTGGACCTTTGACGTGCAAGATGCGAGTGATGCTTTTAGGTTTAGTGGTAGTTTGGGACGATTACCTGCTTCAAATATCAATTCTTTTGTGAAGCCAAATCTCAATGTGGGTTTTGAGGGAACGCTCAATGAGATCTATTTTGATATATCTGGCAATAACACTACTTCCATTACCGCCATGAAAATGGCGTATGAGGATTTCAAGATTGATATTTTGCGCAAAAATGGTAAAAAGAAAAACCGATTGCTATCTGGAATCGCTAGTCTTTTCATCTCAAAGGACAGCGAGAAGAACGGTGATAAGTACCGAGAAGGTAAGGGCGATGCAGATAGAAACCAGACGCAATCCGTATTCAACTTTGTATGGATCAGCATACTTTCTGCGATGTTAAAAACGATGACGTAAAGTTATTTCGCTTTCAAGGACTTGCGACGCAGAAGTGTATACTAGCGAATTACCTTAAGTGAAGTCGAAACAAGCAGAGGTAAGAAAGCGAACTACAATAACATCATCACTACAACGTATAACTTAATCCTAGACCAGAAACTTCTCTAATTTGGAATGCTCCCGTGGCATTGTCATCATAAATCGCCTGAAAAATAAATTTTGCACTTACGTAATTGTTTACTTTCATCTTGATATGAGCAAGGTAGTTGATGTCTACATTTCCAGGTTGATCCAGATAGTTGGAATAGAGGGAGACATTGTTGTCCATCGTAATGTTTTCCAGCAAGGTCAATTTATAGGTGGCGTTGATTGACGCCCCTAGTTCATAACGTCGTTCCTCACCCGCCGCCACACCAAAATAGCTACGATTCACATAATCGGGAGTCGTGGTGAATCGATCATCTACCACAATCAAGCGGGCAGTCGACGGCGCCAGATTGACAGATAGGAACTCTCCTTTTTTGTATAATAAGCCGGGACCTGCCTGCAGATAACCAGGTGAGAATAGGTTTGTACGCTCCCGACGCTGTGTAATTCCAAGGCTATCCTTTTTATAAGAGAAACCCTTAGTTAATTGAGTCATGACGTTGACAAAAAAGGAATAATAGGCACTGTCATCTCCAGCATTCACTTCATAACCATAGACGCTGTTCAACTCTATACGGTCGTTTGTCTTGCGTTTAAACCGGTCTTCATCCTGCTTTGTCAACCCATATTCTACCGTTAAGGAAGTGTCCCAACTGTTGCGATCATTGATGTAACTGACTTCAGTAACGTTGGTAAGGTTACCCGCGATGCTGGAAGTTCCTCCTCCTGTCCAGTCATTATTAAATGCAGACTGATTGAAAAGAAACTGGAAAGAACCCTTGTAATCCCAGCCATTAACTGGCTGTTCATCGCCAGTATCTTGGCCATAAGTGACGACGGAAGGGAATGGTAATATCAATAAGAAGACTATATATCGCATATGAATAGCTTGATGGATGGCAAAATGAACAAATATAAATAGAATAGAGAAAAGCCTTTGAACAGCGCATAATCTACTCTTTGATTGGTTTCTATAAACGAAAAAATCCATCCAAATATTGGATGGATTTTGTGAATCGTATAGTTTTTGGTACTGCTACAATTTGTAGTTAAGCCCTAAACCAAATACCTCGCGTATCTGGAAGGCACCTACTGCATTATCATCGTAGATCGCTTGAAAGATCAAATTTGCGCTTAACCATTCGTTCACTTTCATATTTACCGCCGCACTGTAATTGATATCCACATTTCCCGGTTTGTCCAGATAATTGGAGTACAGCAAAAGGACATTATCCATTGTTATGTTTTCTGCGATAGTGAATTTATACAATGCATTTACAGATACACCAAATTCAAATCGATTGCTTTCACCAGCATCTACGCCAAAATAGTCACCATCCTCGTAATCCGGTACCGTAGTGAATTGATCATCTACCAGAATCAAACGAGCGGTCGCTGGTGCGATATTGACGGAGAAATTCTCGCCATTTTTATACAACATACCCGGACCTGCCTGAAAATAACCAGGAGACAAAATATGTGTACGCTCCGTGCGAATGGTTTCTCCAGTATCAGGATCCTCACTGAAGTTATATCCTTTTGTAAATTGCGTCAATGCATTGAAAAAGAACGAATATGACCATTTGCTGTTTTCTGTAATTTTATAGCCGTAAACGGAATTGAATTCCAGGCGATCATTGGTCTTACGTGCAAACTCCTCACCATCCTGTTTTGTAATTCCGTATTCTAGGATCAATTTATTATCCCAAGTAGTACGACCGTCTAGGTAGTTAAAATCGTAATTGATGCCTGCATTACCGGCAATACTAGAAGTGCCACCACCGGTCCACTCTGCATT
>JBBSPH010000043.1:0-13205 GCA_038258985.1 Flavobacteriales bacterium | reverse complement strand
GAACAGGCAGATGCACGTCGACAACCTTAACTTAATTTAAAGGGTTTTAGTGCTTTTAGTCGAATATTAGCTACCATATAGCCGTAGATTAGGTTTTTATTATGATATTAGGGCTCTTAATTAAAAAAACAAAAAAGTGCAAACATCCCTCCAAAAACCCAGCAGTGTAATAACCACATTTATATTTATAAAAGGTCTTTGTAAACTTGTAGCACGAACGTTTTTTGCTTTCTAACTAAGTTTTTGCTTTCAAAATAATCCCATCCAGGAAATTCCTAGATGGGATTATTTGTTTAGTAAAGGCGTAGTTTAAGGTATTGCGGCAATCAGTTTTTTAGTATAATCTGATTGTGGATTTGCGTATAGGGCGTCTGCCTCATTTTGCTCCTCAATCTTTCCTTCGTTCATCACGATAACGCGGTCGCAAAAGTAATTGACCACGGCAAGGTCATGTGATATAAATAAATAGGACAATCCTAGATCTTCCTTAAATTCATTGAGCAGATTCAACACCTGCGCCTGTACCGAAATATCCAACGCACTCACAGATTCATCGCAAACAATCAAATCTGGCTGTAAGGCAACAGCACGCGCAATCCCGATGCGCTGGCGCTGCCCACCACTAAACTCGTGTGGATAACGGTTGAAATGTGCAGCGGTCAACCCTACACGTTCTAACAGTTGCTCTACCATCGCCCTGCGTTCCTGCTTGCTATTTCCTATTCCATGCCATTGCATAGGTTCAAGAATAGCATTGCCCACAGTTATACGAGGATTAAGCGATGCAAACGGATCCTGAAAAATAATTTGGATTTTCTTACGCAGTTTACGCAGTGCAACGGTAGAGATGGTGGAGATATCCTGACCGTTAAAAATTATCTGCCCAGCAGTTACGGGAGTCAAACCCAGAATCATGTTTCCCAGCGTGCTCTTACCGCAACCGCTCTCGCCTACTAGGCCAAGGCTTTCACCTGAATGTAAATCAAAACTAACTTGATCAACAGCGCGGTAGTAAGATTGCTTCTGGAACAACCGTTTCTTCAACGCATAATCCTTGATTACTTCCTTAACGCTCAGGATAGGCTTGCCATCATACACAGTCTGGTGTCGCTGCTGTCGTTCTATTTTAGTTTCCACTGTCTGGATGAGCGAATCATCCATAAAATTCTTGATGGTGGGAAGTCTCTTTAATCGGCGAGCTGTCTCTGGTCTGGAAGCAATCAATGCCTGGGTATAGACATCTTTTGGATGGTGGAATAGATCCTTGCTTGTGGCAGTTTCTACCACGCGGCCTTGGTACATGACTGCAGTGCGGTCTGCAATGGACTGTACCAGCGATAGATCGTGTGATATAAAAACGATACTCATACCATATTCCAGTTGCAGCGATTTGAGCAGCAGGATGATCTCTTTTTGCACGGTTACATCCAGCGCGGTGGTGGGCTCGTCTGCAATCAGGATTTTAGGTTTGCAGGCAATTGCCATGGCGATCATCACCCGTTGCATCTGTCCACCGCTTATCTCATGCGGGAATTTTTGATAGGTAATTTCTGGTTGTGGTAATTTTACTTTGGAAAATAGTTCCAAAACTTGCGCCTTGCGCTCTTTCTCGCTTAGCTGGGTATGGATTTCCAGAATTTCCGCCACTTGTCGTCCACAGGAAATGGTCGGATTCAATGAACTCATGGGTTCTTGGAAGATCATGCTTATTTCGCTTCCGCGAAAGCGTGACCACTCACCGCTATCCATTTCCAGAATATTCTTGTCCAGTACCACGGCTTTATCTGCAAGAATCCGAGCGGAGTCGTCTGGCAGCAATCCCATCAATACCTTGCTGGTCACTGATTTTCCACTACCAGACTCTCCAACAATCGCTAGAATTTCATTTTTGAATAGTTGTAAGTCAACATCAAACAGTACCTGAATTGCCTGCTCGCCCTGCGCGAAGGAAACATTGAGGTTTTTGAGATCGACTAAGGGCTTATTTGCTGACAATTTGCTCATTTGTCAGGAGTTTGTCGCCACGCAGTCTCAAGAATACTTGAGCCACGGCCACCACATCGCGCTCACAATAATCTGCAATGCGCTTAATGTCATTCTCTTCGTAAAAAACAGTACGCACTTGTGAGCCGTCAATATCATCTTTAGGCGATTCAATTCCCAAAATGCGGGTCAATAACTTAAGGCTCGAAAAATGCTTGTAATCACCGAATTTCCACAACTCCATCGTATCTAGATGCGGAATCTCCCAAGGCTTTTTCCCGAATAGATTGAGCTTTGCAGGCAATTCCATGCCATGGATGATCATGCGTCGCGCTATGAAAGGGAAGTCAAATTCCTTGGCATTGTGACCGCACAATAAGTGCTCACCTCTGGAAAAATGTTCTTCCAACATCTTAGCGAAATCAGTAAGAATTTTAAATTCGGCTCCCGTAAAGCTTTTAGTTCTAAACTGCCGGTTCGTATCTGATCGCGTAAAGAACCCAACAGAGATACACACGATTTTTCCAAATTCTGCCCAGATTCCGGCACGGTCATAGAAATCCTCTGGTGTACATTCTTCCTTGCGTTGGTATTGGGTTTTTGCAGCGTATAGTTCTTGATCTTCCTGCGCCAGATTGCTGAATTTCTCCTCTAGTGGGACTGTTTCAATATCTAGGAAAAGTATATTTTCAAGAGCTAATCGCTGTATCATGGCTACATGTCTAGTTCATCACTATCGTCACCGCCACCTTCACCGCCCGTACCATTTTCTGCATTATAGGCTCCGCAATCCACCTGTATAGATAGGTTTGTAGGACGAGGGAAAGCTTCTTTTGAAACGCCAATTTTCTCGTCTTTGTAAACTCCTTTCATGTATGATCCCCAGATGGGTAATGCCATGGCAGCTCCCTGTCCATAGGTTAGACCACCAAAATGCACCGCACGATCCTCGCCACCTACCCAGACTCCGGTCACCAGATTTGGCACCATTCCCATAAACCACCCATCACTTTGATTTTGGGTAGTACCAGTTTTACCGGCAATAGGATTTTTCAATTCCCATGGGTAGTCAGTCAGGATATTTGCATAAGCCTGGTTGCCTCGCCAGGTATCTTTTAATCTTGCGCCGCTACCTATTTGCACTACACCTTCCATCAAACTAACGGTTACATAAGCAACTTCTGGATTCATGACATCTTTTGATTCTGGAACATATTGGTAAAGCACCGTTCCATTCTTGTCTTCAATACTGGTGACTAAAACAGGCTCGTTGTAGATACCGCCATTAGCAAAAACACCGTAGGCGGCCACCATTTCGTATAGACTTACATCCTCGGTTCCCAGTGCAAGTGCCGGTTGTGCCTTCATATTACTTACATCAATACCCATTGTCTTTACCCGGTCGATCACTGCTTGTGGGCCTACCTCGTCCATGATACGTGCAGATACTGTATTGACAGAGTTGGCAAGCGCATCTTTCATCGTTCGCATATTACCATAACCACCACCTGAATTTTTAGGAGTCCAGTCGCGCATGTT
The DNA here is from genome assembly GCA_038258985.1 of Flavobacteriales bacterium. Lineage (GTDB taxonomy): Bacteria > Bacteroidota > Bacteroidia > Flavobacteriales > Flavobacteriaceae > Nonlabens. The sequence goes on along the minus strand of JBBSPH010000043.1, from coordinate 9,683 downwards.
TCCATAACGACCCGCAGGTATAGTGTACTCACCATCACTGTATTGTCTACATGGCGAGTACCGCAATAGATCTATAGCGGTCGCATACAGGAATGGCTTGAAGGTTGATCCAGGCTGCCGTTTTCCTTTCTTGACGTGATCAAACTTAAAATTCTCATGGTTGATCCCGCCCACCCAGGCTTTGACATGACCTGTTTGAGGTTCTAGAGACATCATTCCAGCCTGCAAAAACTTTTTATAATACCTGATGGAGTCCATTGGGGTCATCACCGTATCAATATTTCCATTCCAAGAAAAGATGGTCATATCTGTTTTTTCAAGGAAGCTGTTCTTGATTTCAGTATCACTTTTCCCCTCTGCTTTCATTAATCGCCAGCGTTCTGAACGGCGCATGGCAGGTGCTAGAATTTTTTCATTCACCTCTTCCTCGGTAACATCACGGAAAGGTGCTGTTGTCAGGTTACGGTTCTGTTTGTCAAATTCTGCCTGTAGGTTTTTCATATGATCTGTCACAGATTTCTCACCTATGCCTTGCATGCGGCTGTCAATGGTCACATTTACTTTTAATCCATCACGGTAGATATTGTATTTCTGGCCATCTTCAGGATTTGGGTTTTCCTCAATCCAGTCATTGAGCCAGCTTCTCAGGTATTCCCTAAAATAGGTACCCATACCATCATTGTGACCTTCTGGATTGTAGTCCAACACAATAGGTTGTACTTTAAGGCTATCCTTCGTCGCCTCAGTCATCTTATCGTTGCGCACCATTTGAACAAATACCTGGTTGCGGCGCTGGAAAGATTTCTCTTTACTTATTTCCCGTTTAGGATTATACTGGCGAGGATTTTTGAGCATCGCTACAATAACCGCACTCTCCTCGACATTCAAATCTCTAGGTTCTTTACCAAAATAAATCCGAGAGGCTGACCGTACTCCATCTGCCTGATTCAAGAAGTCAATCTGGTTAAGGTATTGAGCGATAATTTCCTCTTTGGTGTACTGTTCTTCCAGACGGATGGAAATGATCCATTCCTTCAGCTTCTGGCCTATACGCTCCACGATATTTGTACTCGGCTGATCGGTAAAGTAGTTTTTTGCGAGTTGTTGGGTAATGGTGCTGGCACCACCACGGGATCCCAAAAACACTACCGCACGCAAGGTTCCAAAACCATCAATACCACTGTGGTCATAAAACCGCTCATCTTCTGTGGAGACGAGTGCATCTACTAGGTTCTGTGGGAGATCTTCAAAGGCTACTGGTGTACGATTGTCTTTGTAGAATTTGCCTAAAGTTTTTCCATCTGCGGTCACGATTTCTGTCGCGAGGTCTGTGTCTGGATTTTCCAGTTTTGTATGGTCGGGAAGGGAACCAAAAACGCCCCAACTGGTCAACACCAGTATCAGGGCGACTAGACCCACGCCCAATCCCACGATTTTCCAAAACAGGATTATATTGCCTCGCAGGTCTTCCTTGCGTTGTGCTTCCGCTTTATTTACTGCCATCGCTTGTTCTTTTTTCTATACTGTAACCCACATCCAGAACGCCTTCCAGCTGTTCCAATGGATCTGCGCTACCGCTTTTTCTCATTGCTTGTTGTAGGGAGAGTTGATATGTTCCGCTTTCGCGAAAGCGAAATCCCTTTAAATACCTCAACTTATTTTCCACCACATCGTGGCCGGTGCCCAGAAAGTTGCCCTGTGGGTCTGCCATGTCATATTCCAGTGTATCTGTAACGATCTTTCCCTGCGGAAATTTCATTTGCGTGATCAACCAAAGATTTTTGTAGGCATAGCTTGGGTTGTTGCGCAGTCTAAAATTGATGTTGTAATCTGTCAGACTATCGGGTGGCTCGATGTCGAAAATAGCAGGTTGATCTGCTGGCCATGCCACGTCCTCAAAGGATGTCGTGTCTGAACTTACCAGGTTTTCATCGCAGGATCCCAGACTTACCGTGGCCATTGTTATTGCTATGATCGTCAACCGTTTCATGGCTTATTTTTTGTCGGGAGTTGGTTTGTTGTTGTTCGGTTTGTCCCCTCCAGGTTTAGCACCGCCAGGTTTACGTCGCTTATTGTTCCGCGATTTCGGTTTATTCTTGGTGGCGCTCGCATCTGCAGCTGGTTTGGGTGAATTGTCTTTAGGTGCAGGGCTTTTACCCGCGACAGGCTTTTTGTTGCGGCGTTTTTTACGTTTTGTTTTAGTGCTTCCCGATTGATTGTCAAAACGGGTCAAACTATCCTGGCCCACGACGTTTTCAAAACTTACTTTCTCTTCAATGATAAGTTCGCGTGCGTACTCCTCAATGCCAGCAACTTGTTCCTTTGCTTTGTTCTTTTTTACAATCTCGTGTACTTGGTCTGTGGTAAGCGTGTGCCAGTTCATCCACTCACCATCGTAGCAGTACCACATAAGCCCTTTAAATATGTCAACTTTTTGGCACAGGGCAACGCCCTTGTCTGTGTACAATTTTTGGTTCTGTTTTGGAAAACTGTTCAGGGCATCCATATAGGAATCCAACTCGTAATTCAAACAACATTTGAGTTTGCCGCATTGTCCCGCCAGTTTTTGTGGGTTGAGGGATAGATTCTGGTAACGAGCAGCACTTGTTGTCACAGATCTAAAATCAGTAAGCCAGGTACTGCAACACAACTCGCGGCCACAGGATCCAATACCACCCAATCTGGCAGCTTCCTGCCGCAATCCTATCTGGCGCATCTCAATCCTGGTGCGGAAGGTTGCCGCATATTCTCGAATTAATTCCCTAAAATCCACGCGCTGCTCTGCGGTGTAGTAAAAAGTTGCTTTTGACCCGTCGCCCTGAAACTCAATGTCTGAAATCTTCATCTTGAGTTTGTGGCGTATAGCAATCTCGCGCGCCTTGATCTTCATGGCGTCCTCCTGATCGCGCGCTTCTTTCCATTTGTCAACGTCATCTTGAGAAGCGATGCGGTAGATTTTGAGATTTTGTTCGTCCTCCTGTTTGACACGTTTGCGTTTCATTTGAACACGTACTAGCTCACCAGTAAGAGTAATAATACCTATATCATGTCCGGTTTCCGCTTCGGTAGCGACGACATCGCCTATTTTTAATTGGAGCTTTTCCGGATTGGAAAAAAACTCCTTGCGGCTGTTCTTAAAACGGACTTCCACAAAGGGAAATTGTTCCTGTCCATCGGGCAACTCCATGTTTGCCAGCCAGTCAAATACCGTTAATTTATTACATCCCGACGTACCACAGGTACCGTGATTCTTACATCCACCTGGCGCTCCACCACCAGTCCCACAACTATTACAGCTCATTCTCCTATGTTATATATTGAAATCCAACCAGTTGAAAGGTGGATTGAATCTTTTTTCACTAAAGGTAAATATAGGGAATTCTGTTCAGCAACGATAGAATGCTTCAATCCGTTACCTAAGAAAAGATTTAGTAATTTCAGTCTTTCAATTAATAGCAGATTTGAAACTTTTAAATGATTCAAGAAACCATTGAAAAATACGCTAGAGCCTTTGCCAGTTTACGAAGAGGCAACCAAAATGCTCCACACAAACCATTGTTAATTCTAGCTATCTTAGAGCAAATACAAAGCGGAGCAATAACATCCAACAGAATTTATATAACCAGCGAACTTCTTTTATCTTTTAAAGAATTGAGCGCTAAGTTGGCTCCTGATTATCCGAACGAAATATACTTTGCTATGCCTTTTTTTCATATGAAAGGAGAACCCTTTTGGCATTTAAAACCTAACATGGGATTTGAACGAACATATGCGAAAATTAAAAGTATTAAAAGTATAAGCAAACTCAGATTATTAATTGAATATGCGGAGATTGATTTCGACTGTTTTAATATGGCAATAAATCCGCTTTATAACGAGATCTTGGTAATTACTCTTCTAAACAATTATTTCCCAAACCATTCCAGAGTTGAAAACGAGAAGAGGTTGTATGATTATGAACAAAATATCGAATACCAAATTTTACATGAATCCAAAGAAGAATATCAAAAAATCATTATTGAACTTGGAAAAGCGATGGATGACAATCAGTTTGAAGAAGAACAATTTATAAGGAGTGGTAAATTCAAACGTATTATACCTATGATCTATAATAATACATGCGCGATTTCTGGGCACAAATTAGAGTCGACGGTAAACATACAAATGATTGATGCGTGTCATATTATTCCATTTGGCGAATCTTATAATGATACTATTACTAATGGTATTGCATTATCTCCCAGTATTCATCGTGCGTTTGATAGAATGCTAATTACTATAAATTCAAATTATATTATCAGAGTTTCTCCGACGGTAATTGAATCAGAAAGTCCTTTTTCCCTAAAACAATTTAACGGGAAGCAGATAATATTACCTGAGCAGACTGAGTATCATCCGTCGATAGAGTCGCTGGCCTGGCACAACTCAAGATTTATTTTGTAGAAACAAAAATCCCAACCATTGCTGGTTGGGATTATGCTCCTCCTCTTGGGCTCGAACCAAGGACCCTCTGATTAACAGTCAGATGCTCTAACCAACTGAGCTAAGGAGGAATGTGATAAACACAACCTAAGCTATTTGCTTAAGCGAGGGCAAATATAATACGTTTTCAAATTTGAGCCAATATTTTCCAAAGAAAATTAACGCACGTTTTTTATTCAAATAGCCAGCGGTAAATATCATTACCATTAGCATACACCATGAGTACCAGCAATAGTAGAATCCCAACGATTTGCGCACGTTCCATAAACTTGTCGCCTGGTTTGCGTCCAGTGACGATTTCATAGACCAGAAACATAACGTGGCCACCGTCAAGTGCGGGAATAGGAAGAATATTCATAACAGCAAGAATAAAGGATATCAATGCGGTGGTTCTCCAGAAACCAACCCAATCAAAGGTATCTGGATAGAGCTTTGCGATAGTTCCAAACCCTCCCAGTTGTCCTGCGCCTTTGGAAGTAAAAATGTATTTCATCTGCGCGATGTAGTCATACATGATCCAGTAGCCCATAGAAACGCCCTCAACGAGGCTTTCTCCAACGGCATATTTCCTGTCCTTAACATTTACGATATCTCTGATGGATCCCGCTCCCTTAGTATAGATCCCAAAGCCTTTTTCCAGCTGGGATTCGGTCAATGTAATTTCAAGATCTTTTTGCTCGCCATCCGTACTGACGGTCGATAGTATAAAGGGAACATTAGGTTCGATATTATTGTTGACAGCATAGGTAAGATCGGTCTGATATTCTATGGGATATCCAGCGACTGAAATGATGTCTGTTCCAGTCTTTATCCCTAAAGAATCGACCAAGCTGTTTACCCCTACAGAATCTACAATAAAGGGATACCTGTATTGAAGTCCCGGGCTTACTCCAGCATCAAATATTTTATCGTCTGTTCCATCTGGCACAGCAATTTCTACCAATTCACCATTGCGGATGACCGTGATAGTTTCTACGTCCCTGAAAAGGATTTGGCGAGTCATCATCTGTGCTTGTGGCAAGGTATCGCCATTGACAAGCAATGGGCTATCGCCTTGTTGAAAACCTATGTCTTCCAGAACCTTAGGATAACCGAACCCATATTTGAAATCGTCACCGGTAGCAATTTGTGTTCCCTGCGTATAAAGCAATCCAGCACAAATAATAAAACCGACGATCACATTAACGGTAACCCCACCCAGCATCACGATCAATCGCTGCCACGCGGGTTTTGACCTAAACTCCCAAGGTTGTGGCGGTAGCGCCATCTGCTCCTTGTCCATGCTCTCGTCAATCATCCCGGCAATTTTCACATAACCACCTAGTGGCAACCAGCCTATACCATATACGGTATCACCTATTTTTTTCTTGAACAGGGAAAATTTGATATCAAAAAATAGGTAGAATTTCTCCACCTTGATCTTAAAAAGGCGTGCGGGAATAAAATGACCCAACTCGTGAAGTACAATGAGCAGGGACAGACTCATCAAGAAATTTATTATCAATACAATCGTAGGGTGCATGCAGTCAATTTTAAAGCCGCAAAAATAAGCGATATGATCGAGCTTTGGGAATAATGCTTCGGCAACAAGTCCGCTTATCCTGCAGGAGGTTTTAAGGCAGTAAGAATGCTGGTTTTACGATTGATTTTGAAAGGAATTTCGCTTTCGCGAAAGCGAACTCTCCTAAATGCTACTAATAGAGCATAAGAACCAGTAAACTTATGGTCATCGCGCGTGGGCGGCTGCGCGGCGGTTCGTAAATTTGTAACCTATGCAGGAATTGTCGAGATTTTTAAAACACAATAAGTGGCGCATCCTATTTATGGCGGTACTTTGCACGGGTATCATGATTGCATTTCAGGTTGCCTTGACGCCAGAGCGCACGCTTGGCATTTTACAACCAGATCAGTTTGACCCGGCATTGGTGGACGATTCCATGCTGTTTGTCAAAAAATACCACAAGGTCGCCCCATTTACCTTGGTCAACCAAAATGGCGATACCATCACCCAATCCGACTATCAAGGAAAAATTTATGTAGCCGACTTCTTCTTCACTACCTGCCCTAGTATTTGCCCTGTAATGACCAAAAACATGACAGCGATCCAGGAAGAATTCAAGAATGATCCAGAGGTCATGCTTTTGTCCCACAGTGTCACGCCAGAGATTGATAGTGTTGCTGTTTTGCGTGCTTATGCAGATCGCAAGGGCATTGACGATGATAAATGGAACCTTGTCACCGGCGATCGCCAGCAGATCTACGACCTTGCCCGCAAATCTTATCTCGCTGTCAAAAAGAATAAGTATGGCGGTGAGAATGCTATGATCCATACCGAGAATTTTTTACTGGTTGACAAGGAAGGTCGTCTGCGGGAGCGTTCCTATGATGGTACAAAAGAGGAGGATATCAAGGCATTGATTGAAGATATTTATGTGTTGAAGGAGAGTTATAAAGAGGAAGATTGAGAACATGCTGTAAAGCGTAGAAAGGCGTTCTTGTATTCCTTATTTTTGCGGGCTAATTGAGCACATGAGTTTTTTAGGGTATATTTTTCTATTTATTGTTCTGCGGTGGTTGTATTCATTGTTTGTGAACAGTTCAACCGCTGGGCAGCGCACCGCGGGAAGTCCATTCCAGCAACGCTCCACAAGCGTTAGTCCAGAAGATTTTGAGTTGCACTTATTAACGCTGTCATCCATTGTGATGAAGGCCGACGGGAAAGTGACCGAAAAGGAAATGGCCTACGTCCAGCAATATTTTGTGAGCAACTACGGCAAGGATCGCGCAAATGCGATTTTTAAGGTCTTTAATGAGGTAGTCAAAAAGCGCGAAATCAATCCAGCACGAGTATGCCAGTTTCTAAACGCTAGAACCCGATATGAATCTAGGTTACAGATACTGCACTTTCTATTCGGTATCGCACAGGCAGATGGTCACACGGGTACGGCAGAATTAAATATCCTCCAACAAATTGCAGGACACCTAAGACTTACGGAGCGTGATTTCGTATCCATCAAGGCGATGTTCGTCAAGGATCAGGACAACGCCTACAAGATTCTAGAAATCGACAAATCGGTGCCTAACCACGAGGTAAAAAAAGCCTACCGCACGATGGCCAAAAAATACCATCCCGACAAATTGGTCGACATGGACGAGGCTTACAAAAAAGGAGCTCAAGAAAAGTTTACCAAAGTTCAAGAAGCCTACGAGACCATCCAGAAAGAACGTGGGATGGTGTAGCAGCACGCTGCGCTCCAAATTCCACATCACAATCTTTACTACCGATTGCTCGATTTACTCCTTTCTACTCCGCTCAAGGCAAGTCGTACATCTTTATTGTTTATTGCCGATTTTCCACATTCCTAACTTTTTCGTATTTAGCGATGCTACCCTGACTGCGCCCGATGCAAAGCCTTAAGGCAAGCACATTGCAACTAGCGTTCGGTCTGATGATTCATTTGTAATCCAGAGTTTTTTGTTTTGTTGCTCCGTTTGTTTTAGCCAGGATAGAATATAGGAGTTGATTGTCTACTGCTAATGCCATAGCTCTTTCAAAGCAAATTAGATGTACCTCTGGAAAAACATTGAAATCATTTCGTCATTTCAGGCTTATCGCCACTTCACCTTGTTATTCCTTATTTTTAGACTTGTCTAAAAATTAATTTACACAAATCACATAAATACTTTACCTTTGCCTCATGCATTCGGTAAGTGAAGAAAATTATATCAAGGCCATCCATTATTTGCAGGATGACAATAATCTCGTTTCTACAAATGAGATTGCACACCAGATGAATACCAAGGCGTCGTCAGTGACCGACATGCTTAAGAAGCTGTCGGACAAAGGACTGGCAGAATATGTTCCCTACAAAGGATCAAGGCTAACCGTGGAAGGCGTGGACTGTGCCAATCAAATTGTACGCAAACACCGACTCTGGGAAGTGTTTCTTGTGGAAAAACTGCATTTTTCTTGGGATGAGGTTCATGATGTGGCCGAGCAATTGGAACATATACAATCCAGAAAACTTATTGATGAATTGGACGAGCATTTAGGTTTTCCAAAACAAGACCCGCATGGTGATCCCATCCCAGATCGAGATGGGAACTATGAGAAAATCACACAGATACCGCTGGCACAAATGCAAAAAGGAGATAAAGGACGCTTGACAAATGTTTTAGATTCTTCGTCTTCTTTTCTCAAATACCTTGACCGACACCACATCGAGATCGGCAGTTCAATTGAGGTATTGGAGCGGGAAGATTTTGACGATTCCTTCCTCATTCAAACCGATAAGAAAAAACTGCACCTATCCATTCAAATAGCCCAAAACTTATTTCTCAAAACTAGCTCATGAAAAAAGTATTACTCGTCACAGGATTGATTTTATCCGCTGTAATCCATGCGCAAACTAGCGATAATGATGATACAGATGGCGCGTTGATCACCGACCGTCCAGACGCAACTGAGTCTCCAAGTTTAGTAAGAAAAGGTTATTTACAAATAGAAACAGGAGGTTTCTACACAGAAAGTGAAGAGGATGGATTAGAAATTAAAGAAACGACTTTCAACACGACCTTGCTGCGATATGGATTGTTGGATAACCTAGAATTGCGGTTAGGACTGGACTACCGCACTACTAGTTTTGAATTCAATGGTAATGATGTGGGTGGCGACCTCAAGGGCACCTCACCACTTTTGTTAGGTGCTAAAATAGGTATAGCCCCAGAGAATGGGTGGATGCCACAAATGGCACTTTTAGGTCATTTATCCCTACCCTTTACCGCCAGTAGCGACTACAAACCAGAAAATACAGCGATGGATTTCAGGTTTGCCTTTAACCACACCTTGTCAGACCGTTCAGGAATCGCCTACAATCTGGGCGCAAGGCTGGATGCTGATGATCCAGAACTCAAATACCTCTACACCGTTTCATATGGATACGGTATTTCGGACCGCATCGGCACTTATATAGAGATTTATGGCGACTTCCCAGAAGGTTCTAGCGCTAACCATTTATGGGATGCCGGCTTCACATACCTCGCCAACGACGATCTGCAATTTGACGTCACCTTCGGTTCAGGCCTTGCCGACGGTCAGAACCTATTATTGAGCGCTGGATTGAGTTACAGAATAAGGAAGTTATAGAAAAATTTAAATAGAGTTCGCATCTTTTTTATAATTCGCTTTCGCGAAAGCGAAT
>JBBSPH010000042.1:0-13243 GCA_038258985.1 Flavobacteriales bacterium | reverse complement strand
GTTTGAAGATCAACGACTATACAAGTGAGAACGCGATTTTAATCCCATTAGCCGTCATCAGCGAGAATCAGGATGGTGAACAATATGTCATGGTAGCAAGTGATCGTACGAGCGGTGATAGCTTTGATACCGCTGTCGCGAAAAGAAAATTAATCAAAACCGGTAAAACTAGCGACAACATGATCGAGATATTGGAAGGTCTTGCAAGCGGAGATTTGATTATCATCGAAGGAGCGCGTAGTGTGAAAGAAGATCAAAAAATCAGAATTAAAGCCTAACTAAAATGGGAAAGAAAAGCGAAAAGGAATTTGGATTGTCCTCGTGGGCAATCAATAATTCCACAGTCATTTGGATCATTATTGCCCTAGTTACCGTCCTGGGGGTCTCTGGTTATTTTGCAATGCCACGGGAAGATTTTCCTGAGGTAAAGGAAACTAAGATCTACATATCCAGTGTCTATCCAGGAAATACTGCCGAGGATATCGAGCGATTGATCACAGAGCCCTTGGAAGACCGATTGAAAAATATCTCTGGTGTTGCAGAGGTTTTATCGACTTCTCAGGAAGATTATTCCATCATAACGGTAGAATTTGAAGAAGGTGATCTACTAGGAAGCAGCATTACAGTAGAAGATGCAAAGCAAAAAGTAAAAGACGAGGTAGATGTGGAAACCTCTAACGAGGACTGGCCAACGTTTAATAATGCCAAGATCGAACCCAACATTTTTGATCTAAAGATGAGTGAGGAAGTGCCGATCATGAACATTAACCTGCGCGGTGACTATACGGTTCGCGAGTTGAAGGAATTTGCAGAATACCTAGAGGACGAGATCGAGGCGCTGGACCAGATCAAGGAAGCCAGCATACGCGGCGCGCAAGAACTGGAGGTTGAAGTCGCCGTAGATATCTTTAAAATGACCGCTGCCAAAGTTAGCTTTGACAACGTTATCAATGCAGTCAGCGGCGGAAACGCTACCATGAGCGCCGGTAACATCAAGACCGAAAGTCAGCGCCGCACTATTAGAATATTAGGAGAAATCACACGCCCTGATCAACTGGAACGTTTTGTTGTCAAGAATGAAAATGGCCCGATCTACCTCACTGATATTGCAGAGGTTAACTTTAAGGAAGAAGATAATACAACCTTTGCTCGCGAATTCGGTGATCCAGTCGTGATGATCGATGTCAAAAAACAATCGGGTAAAAACACGATTGAAGCAGCAGAGAGCATCCGTGAGATTATAAAGGAGTCGCAAATTAGCGGTAAAATTCCGGAAAATGTAGAAATCTCAATTACCAATGACGGCTCCAGCCGTACATTGAACCAAGTAGATGATTTAGTAAACAATATCATCTTTGGAGTAATTCTCGTGGTGACTGTTTTGATGTTTTTCTTAGGTTTTAGAAACGCATTGTTCGTAGGTTTTGCGATCCCAATGTCCATGTTGATGAGTTTTATCATCCTTAACTTTTTGGGCTATACCTTAAATACGATGATCCTTTTTGCCATGATTATGGGACTAGGAATGCTAGTAGATAATGGTATAGTAGTAGTAGAAAATGTCTATCGCTTGATGGATGAGGAAGGAATGTCCCGCATAAAGGCGGCCAAAATCGGTATCGGTGAAATCGCAGTGCCTATCATTATTTCAACCTTGACTACGGTTGCAGCCTTCGTGCCTATCGGTCTATGGCCTGGTATCATGGGTGAGTTTATGAAATATTTCCCTATCACACTATCTGTCGTTTTGGGTAGTTCCTTGGCCGTTGCCATTTTCTTCAACTCTATGTTGGTTTCTAAATTCATGAGCATCGACGAGAAAAACATTCCCGTTAAAAAGCTGATTTGGATTACCGCAGTTATGGGCGGCATTGGTGTATTGATCATGCTGTTTGGTGGAGCGCTTCGTGGCGTGGGAACTATTATGGTGGTAACAGTTATGCTACTTTGGCTATATAAATATGTCATTAAGGGAGCGACCACATTCTTCCAAAAGAGAACCCTCAAATGGTTGGATAATGTGTACGAACGATTCTTGGTTTTCGCTTTACGCGGAAAAACACCTTACTACTTCACCGGCGGTATGGTCGTGATGTTTATTGGTGTCTTATTCTTATACTTCGGAGTTTCCGTGGCAAGTGGACGTACCAAAGTGGAATTCTTTCCAGAGAACAAACCCAACCAGATCATTGTTTACATAGAATATCCTGAAGGAACATCCATTGCAAAAACAAACAGAACCACAAAGGAAATTGAGGATATCGTTTACGGCGTTCTAAATCAGGACGAATACATGGAAGATGGTAAGAATTTTCTAGTAGAAAGTGCTGTTTCCCAGGTAGGTGAAGGTGCTGGCAACCCACAAACGGACGGCGGTAGTGCTGCTGAAATGCCTAATAAAGGTAAGATTACAGCCAGTATGCGGGAATACAAATTCCGCAATGGGAAGGATAGCGAGGTGTTGCGTAAAAAAGTGCAGGAAGCTGTACAAGGGAAATTTCCAGGTATTGCCATAAGCGTGGAGAAGGATGCCGCTGGACCGCCAGCAGGTTATCCCGTCAATATTGAATTACAGGGCGAGGATTATGGCGAGCTTATCGTTACCGCAGAGCGTATGGTAAAATTCTTGAACGAGAAAAATATCGCTCCCGTGGATGAATTAAAGATCGACGTAAACAAAAGCAAACCAGCATTACAGGTTAAGGTAGATCGCGAGAAAGCGGGAGAACTAGGCATAAGTGCTGGCCAGGTGGGAATGCAATTGCGTAGATCCATTTTTGGAGAGAAAGCAGGCGTTTACAAGAAAGACGGCGAGGATTATGACATATACGTGCGTTTCAATGAAGAAAATAGATACGATCGTAGTTCTTTATTCAATCAGCGAATTACATTTAGAGATATGGCAAGCGGCCAAGTGCGGGAAATTCCTGTGAGTGCCGTGACGACTCAAGAAAATGTGTCTGGATTTAGTGCCATAAAGCATAAAGACAACAAACGGGTAGTTACCGTTTACAGCGCATTGAAACCAGGATTTAGCGATGCGGGAGCTGCCGTTGCGCAGATCCAGAATGAGATGCTCGATTTTGAAAACCTATCGCAAGACATCAAGATCGACTACACGGGACAGTTGGAAGAACAGAACAAACAGCAGGCATTCCTAATGACCGCTTTAATGGCTGGGCTGGCACTTATTTTCTTCATTTTGATTTTCCAATTTGGTGGTATTTCAAAACCGACGATCATTATGATATCGATTTTCTTAAGTTTCATTGGTGTTTTCTTAGGATTGATGATCACTGGATGGCCATTTGTCATCATGATGACCATGATGGGAATTATCTCGCTTGCGGGAATCGTTGTGAATAACAGTGTTGTTTTGATCGACTATGTGGACATTCTAAAATTGCGACGCCGTGAGGAACTTGGCATCGACGATGACAAACACCTCATAAGTAAGGAGGATTCTTTCAATGCGATTGTACAGGCAGGAAAAGCAAGGTTACGACCAGTAATATTGACGGCAATAACAACCGTTCTTGGTTTAATCCCGCTTGCTATAGGCTTTAACATCGATTTCTTCTCGCTATTCAGTGAGTTTGACCCTAAGATTTACATGGGTGGTGACAATGTGATTTTCTGGGGACCGCTGGCATGGACAGTCATTTTCGGATTGATTTTCGCTACATTCCTTACCCTTATTATTGTACCGATTCTATTGTATCTGGTACACAGAGCAAAGCTTAGATTCGGCAGGAAATTTGGCGATCAACCGGAAGAAGGTGAGGAAATCCCTGCGGAAGCAGCGTAAGCTTTTATGTAGCTATTACCAATTCAAATGCCTCTCATTCTGAGAGGCATTTTTGATATGGGATATATTGTTAATTCATATCCTTCCACATATTAAAAGGCTGATAGATTGTAAAGGTCTAGCTAACGCACATCTTTACTACAGCCCTGTAGATTTTTTTGAGATTGCTCTCATTCAAACCTTGCAACATATTTTCAGCAGTTTAGCCTATGCCCTTATACTAGGTGGGGCTAGCTTTATTTTTTAATCAGAACAGCCTATAATGTAAGCGATTCTTCAACCACTAAATACAAAAACACCTTCCCAGTTGGAAAGGTATTTTTGGAAATGAAACTCTTGAGTGTTCGCTTTCGCGAAAGCGAAATTCTCAACTAAAATTGATCAAGCTTGCTTATCAAACTTGGTAGAGTCATATTCCGTGAAATATTGTTCTGCCACCTGCGTGGTTGTATTGATCAAATCCCGTGTCTCCAAAAGCAAACCAAAATATAGGGTGGTGTTTTTAGGCGACTCATCACTGTCTTTAGTTCGCTTGACCTGCTTCTCAATCTTTTGATCCACCAGTGCTAACAGTGCACGTTTCTTACGTATCATCTTTTCCAACTTGCGGAATTCCTTGGACTTAAAAATATGTTGGGAGTCCTCAAAGATTTCGTGGATTCGGCTCATAATCTCTTTCAAGTCCTTGATCTGCGTGAATTTGAGACTCTTATGATTGTTGTTGATGTGATCTGTACTTGACCGCGATATATATTCCAAGGATTGGGATATATCCTGCAAGTGGCCCAGAACGTCAATGTAAAATTTACTTGCGCCGATTGTTTTTTCATCAAGATTCTTGATAAAAAAGTAGATGTTATTGCGCAGGTCATCTACCTCAACACCCAATTTTTTGGATGCTTTACGACCAGATTTTAGGCTACTTAAGTTTTGGGAAATTAAACCTTCCAGAGTATTCTCGTACATCTGTTTTGCCCGTTTGAAAACAGTCGACACAGTATCTGAACTCTCCTCAATGATACCCTGAATCGTATTACTCTCTGCCCGCTTGAGCTCATCTGTTTCCTTAATGATGATCTGTGAACGCTTGTGCATAATAAAACTGCGGGTAATTAAAACTACCGCCAGAACCACCAAGCCTATGATGGCATAAAAACCGCCGTAATAAATAATGTAGGCAAATATGGCTGCAGCAGTAAACGCGCTGAACGCTGTAAAGAACCAACCGCCTATGACATTTAACACCCCAGCAATGCGATAAACTGCACTTTCTGTTCCCCAGGCACGGTCTGCGAGGGAGGTTCCCATCGCCACCATAAAAGTTACATAAGTAGTGGAAAGGGGTAATTTGTACGATGTTGCCACAGATATAAGTACACTGGCTACCATAAGATTAACGGAAGCTCGCACATAGTCAAAAGCAGGTTTATCAGAATTTTTAGAAACAAGTCCCAGCGATGGGATTTTTTCAAATCGTTTAGAAATATAGTCGGATGCTTTTTTAGGCATTAGGTATTGTATACCATCTGCCGCCATCACTGAATAACGCACTAAGTATCTGGACAGAAAATTTGCCTTGAAACGCTCTGTACCGCTATCTTGTCTGGCAAGGTCGACAGATGTCTTGACTACAGCCTGTGCTTTTGAAGAAAACCACAGCGTTAATATCATTACTACACCTGCGATCATAAGAAGCCATTTCTGGCTAGGCAGTGCACCCGCTAGGGCATCCATTGGGAAGTCTACTGGCGCTCCAGCCGCCTGCCAGATTTTATAGGCGTCGTAAGCACCTATCGGTACACCTATAAAGTTAACCAGGTCATTACCGGCAAACGCCATGGCAAGACCAAAAGTCCCCATGATAATGATTAATTTGTAAATATCCCATTTGAGTACATAGACATAAATCAAACTGAAAACCAGCCAAAAAATAAATCCGTAACCCAAGGTTGTATACACGTTAGTAGTGTACTCAAAAATGAAGTTGAGCGCTCCCAAGTCTGCGCCTTTCAAACCTTTCACGAGTATAAAATAATAGAGACTCGTTAAGGACAATCCACCAAAAATTCCAGCTAGAAACGCTGGCCTTTTGTTATAGTTAAAGGTCAACAACAATCGGGAAAGGAACTGTACTAATGCCCCAACGGTAAACGCAATAGCAACAGACATGAGAATACCGGTAATAATTTCTAGTGCAGTCTCGCTGGCAATATATTTTCCTAGATCGAGAAAGGTTTCAGTCTCACTTTCTCCTATTTTGAGCAGAGAAACGCAAACAGCGGCACCCAGCAACTCAAAAACAATAGAAACCGTGGTTGATGTAGGCAACCCAAGGCTATTGAAAAAGTCGAGCAACAATATGTCCGTAATCATGACCGCCATAAAAATGATCATGATCTCATTGAAGTAAAATTCACCGGGATTAAAGATACCCTTGCGAGCTACTTCCATCATACCACTGCTAGAAAGTGCGCCTAGCGCAATACCTAGACTGGCAATAATCATGATGGTCTTAAAACTTATCGCCTTGGAACCTATAGCACTATTCAGGAAGTTGACCGCATCGTTGCTTACACCCACGACCAGGTCAGTGATTGCCAGACCCGCAAGGATAATAAGCATGTAGATATAAATGTCTCCCATTTTTTAAATAAGTGTTAAGCTGCAAAAATGCCACATTCCCGCCATTTGTATGTTACTATATGGTTATTAATCGGGTGGTAGCATTTTTTTTATGAAGAATTCGCTTTCGCACTTCGACTACGCTCAGTATAAACTTCTTCGTCGCTAAGCGCCTCGAAAGCGGGACAAATCTAAAATACACCGCATAAAAAAGCTGTCCGGTTTGGACAGCTTTTTCCTTTTCAACAGGTTCTGGCTAATATAATCTATTGGAAGCTATATCCAGTCCAAGCAAATGCTGAGACAGAAGCTCCTGTCTGTGTAGCATTAACAGTGACTGTTGAGTTAGAAGGGTTCTTAACATCTGTGCCATCAGTGGTTCCTGCAGCTGTTGCCGTTATGGAGGTCGCCGCAGTGGCATTACCTCTTGAGTCTCCTAAATCGATGAAATCGTCTGCTGGTGTGCTACCAAATGTACCTGCAAATGCATTAGTTACATTTGCTGTAGCCCCACGTCTCACCTTTACAAAGTCCGTGATTTGAGCATTAGAACGATTGATCAATGTCACACCACTAACTGTAAAGTTTGATTGAGTGTTATCGGATGGTGAGTTACCGTCCAGGTTACCGTCGGCTTCAATACCTCTTGGATCCTCGGTTACTGCTGTGTATCCAGCTGCTCTCAAGCCATATAAATTTGTACAAGTACCTCTATACCCTTGAGAAAAGTCAAACATATCATCCTTGGCATTCAATACAAATATGTTAGAAGCATTTACTGACCCACCGAAAAATTCGATACCATCATCATCACCATTTGCAATCCAAATATTTGAAAGGGTAGTTCCAGAACCAACACCATTTAAAGTAAGCCCATTATGTTCCGCCTCACCATCAATACGTGCACCAGTGAATTCTATGATGACATAATTTAAGGTTCCAGAGGATTCGGTATCGTTATTCCCACCGAACAATAGAGCTTGATTTACTTCTGTACCAGCTACATTCTGACCTTGTGGATTCTGACCAGAAATAAATGCATTACCATTTAGGATCAAACCACCCCAGGCTGCCGGTTGATTGACAGAACTTGTGAAACGTATAGGAGCAGCAGCAGTTCCGTTAGCAACGATCCTACCGCCTCTTTCGACTAATACGTAAACATTTGTACCACCTGCAGTGGCAGAAATAGTTGTACCTGCTTCGATAGTTAGAGTAGCTCCACTCTTAACAAACAAGGCTCCATCTAAAATATATTCATTATTTGCCGTAAGGGTTCTATTTGAGGTGATGTCACCAGATAGACTTAATCCATTAGGGTCGGTAGTAGGTCCATTGACATCATCATCAGTTGAACATGAAGTAAATGTCAGCGCAGCAATTGCAAGAGTAGATAAAAGTAACTTTTTCATTTTTTTAAATTTGATTAATTCGATGGTGCAAAGTAAGCGCATGTTTTAACCACACATGTTAAGCGTACTTTATCAAAAGGTCAACGAAGATTACCTAGGCATTAAAATTTATAGCTGTATCCTAAGCTAATGTCAAGACCACGTCTATATTGACTTAAGATAACATCGCTACCACCACCATCGCGTTCTAGGCGGTATTCTGGATTCAGTAAGTTTTTCGCTTTAAGCGAAAGTCTACCATTATCACTCACGCTTATAGAACTCACGATGTCTAATGTAGGAACACCTATTTCCTTGATGTTTTCAAAACCTCGAGTACCTACCGAGTACACTCGCTCTGTAAAGTAGTTGAAGACTAGCGCAGTGTTCAAATTGCTATTATTTATAAATGTGTTGTAGTTCACGTCAAAATTTGTCAGAAAAGGCGCTGCACCTTGAAGTTGTGTACTGTCGTCCGTAAACTGAGCAAGAGGGTTATCCAACTCTTGTTTGCTATAGATATAGGAAGCGTTGAAACCAATTCCCAATTTGCTGCTGCGTTCTTTATCTGAACCAGTCAATGTGCTCAGTTCCCGCTCAAATAAAGTTTTGCGTAATTCTACCTCAGCCCCTATGACTGTTGCTGTGTTTCCAACATTTAAGTAAGTGAGTGTGTTTCCTGCGCTAGGGATTTCAGTCCTTGAAATAGGGTCGCTTATGTTTTTGTAGAATCCTGTTAGGGAAAGTATTTCTCCCTTATTAGGGTAGTATTCGTAGGAAAGGTCAACATTGATGACATTAGAAATGTCAAGATCAGGGTTACCTTGAGTTGCAGTTCCACCAGGGTTATCATAGCGGAAAGGAGCTATCTCTTTAAATCGAGGTAGTATATATGTTTTGCTACCTGCCAATCGTATAATGTTATCTTCATTCAAGTTATATTTTAAGCCAACACTAGGAAGGAATAAATTTTCCTCAATAGTTGCCGGACCACTGGTATTACTATTCGCAATGTTTGTATTGTATTCTACTTCCTGCGTTAAATTTTCAAATCGAACCCCAGCAGTCAACAATAATTTTTCCGATAGATTGCGCACATAATTTCCTTGACCCGCAGCCACATATTTATCACCTATGTAGAAAAATGGAGTAAATGCGTTAGGGTTTAAAATAGATCCCCTACCTGTTTCAAGTCTAAAGTTTCCAGCATCAAGAGAAGCTTGGTTGTAGATAGCATCTGGATTATTAATGTCAACTTCTATTCTAGTGTCAAAGGTGTGGTTAAATGTGGTTGCCTTAAAAACATGGTGCGTATATCGATACTCTCCACCGAACGAAATGTAATTCAAAAAGTCACTTTCCTCACTCGCAAAATCATAGGTCAACAATGCCTTTCCATTGTAATCGTTTTCTTGGATTTCACTAAAATAGCGTTGATTATTCCCTCCGGAATCTAGATTAGGTGAGTAAAATCCATCTCTAAATAAATATTCGAAACTACGCCTGTCTGGCTCACTACCTCGCAATGCATTAAAAGAACCGTCTACTTCAAGTACTAAATTATCGGTAAGATGAAACTCCGTGAGTAATTGATTGACGAAAAGATTATTATCATTGGTTTGTTGTCTTCTTACAAATACCATGTCATCAGATTGCTCAGGATTATCGATACCTTGATACTCTTGAAAATCTTGACTATTCTTGTGAATGTACATTGACAAGAATTCGATGTTGTTTTTATCAAAACGATAGTCAAGATCGATTTGTGCTATTTGTGAAGTTTCATATTCATAGCTCACAAAATCCTGATCGAGGTATATATTTCCTGCGCTAGTCGTATTTCTAACAGTCCCATCTACAAAACGGTAACCATTGTCTACTGTCAGCAAACCGTAGATGTTCAAGTAATTGCCACCTATATCAAATCGTTTACCACCGTTAATTGAAAAACCAAGGTTGACCAATCCATTTTGCTCCTGACCGTTAATATTATTATCAAAAGTGTAATTTCTCAAGTTATTGATAGGCAATTCAGGATCAGAAAAACCTAAATAACTTCCACCATCAATCGATTGAAAATCCTCACCGACTGTCTGTAGATTGGCTCCTGTAGAAACACCTACCTCTAGAGCATTCCTACCCGTCAATCCTTTGAGATCAATGTTGATGTTTGCCCCAGAATTGTCACCGGTTATTTGGGAGGTAAAAACTTTATTTATGTCTACCGTCTCAATCAAATCAGATCCAAAGAAATCTAGGGATATGTTCTTGTATTCCGGATCTTCAGATGGTAATGGCAATCCATTTAAAGTGGTAGAATTGTAGCGATCACCTAAGCCTCTAACGAAAACGTTTTTAACTCCAGCTTGTTTGCTCACTCCGCTTACTTTGGTAACTGCTCCCTCTGCATCGCTTACTCCTTTTTGGGACAATTCCTCTGCACCTATGGATTGCTTGATGGTGACAGCGTTTTTCTTTTCTTCCAACAGTACGTCTGCACTTTCCCTGGACTTTGCCACCACGATAGAAACAGCATCCAGCGATGCAGTCTCAGCACTCATAGGAACAGTAATAGTTGTCGTAAATCCATTACGTATATTAACATCAGGCACTTCTACAGTTTTCATCCCGATAAAAGAGACTACGAGGGTATAGGTCCCTGCCGGAGCGGAAACACTAAATTTTCCATCGATATCAGATTGAGCGCCATAGGTGGTTCCTTTTAATACAACAGACGCAAATGCTACAGGTTCATTCTCACTCAAGGCGTCCTGATCAATTAAAACACCATTCACTTTACCGGATTGCGCTGATGCAAAGGAGGTTACAAGCAGAATTAAACCTAATACTAATTTGTTCATTACAAGTTATTTAGAATCTGCAAAAGAACGAACGGAAGGCTTCTTCATAGGTTAAACTAACATTGTCTTTTAGCTATAGTTTGTTAAGAAATAGTTACCGGTATGGTTCCGTACAAAATCCTTCAAAGCATTCTATATTGCAGCGTAAATCTGATTTCATGAACTGGCCACAACTACTTTCCCTTAAAAAATATGGTGATACAGCCGTTAGAAATAGGAATGAGCAAGACGAGCTGCGCCTGGGGTTCGAGGTAGATTACGACAGGATCATCTTCTCGTCACAATTCCGCAGTCTGCAGGATAAGACGCAGGTAATCCCATTGAGCAAGGCCGGCTTTGTACATACCCGATTGACCCATAGTCTAGAAGTATCGGTCGTTGGACGTTCCTTGGGCCGCATGGCTGGACAGCGTATCCTAGAGAGGCATCCAGAGCTGGTACATATGGGGTACAGGCATCAGGATTTTGGCGCGATTGTAGGCGCTGCCGCGTTGTCGCACGATATAGGCAATCCGCCTTTCGGGCATAGTGGTGAAAAGGCAATCGGGAGTTACTTTGCCAGTGAAAAAGGTGAAGCGGTGATGAGTTCGCTTTCGCGAAAGCAAAAACAAGACCTCCTAGATTTTGAGGGCAACGCAAATGGTTACAACCTATTAAACATGAACAGGCCAGGTTCACCGGGCGGTTTGCGGCTTTCCTATGCAACCTTGGGAGCCTTTATGAAATACCCGAAAGAATCACTGCCCATCAAACCTTCCAATCATATCTCCCAAAAAAAATATGGCATCTTTCAAGCAGACACTACTCATTTTAATGATGTAGCGGCAGAACTTGGCTTGGAAAATACGGGAAATGAGCCAGAAGCATACATGCGCCATCCACTATCCTATCTAGTAGAGGCCGCAGATGATATATGCTACACCATCATCGATTTTGAAGATGCCATCAATCTAGGCAACATGGCCGAAGACCACGCGCTGGAACAATTGATCAATCTAGTGCGCAACAATATTAGGACAGAGATCTACACCGCGCTCGCTACCACCGCAGATCGACTAGCCTACCTGCGGTCGCTAGCGATCAGTACGCTTATAACCGATTGTGTAGATACATTTATGGATCGCGAGCAGGAAATCCTATCCGGTAAATTGATGATCTCGTTGACAGATTTATCCAGTTTTAAACCACAGATTGAGGACATACTCTCTTTGACCGTTGAAAACCTATACCGCCATCCAGATGTCTTGCGCAAGGAGATAGCCGGTTATAAAATCCTTAAAGAGATTCTGGACGCCATCGTGACCGCAAGCCTGAACGAATTGAATGGTCAGGATAACAGCTACGATCAATTGATCCTTCAATTGATTCCAAAGGAATTATTAGTTTCTACCGAGATATACGACAGATTGCTAGCTGCCTGTAGCTATGTTGCCTCCTTAACAGATTCAAAATCTGTTGAGCTATTTGAAATCATAAATGGACGGATTGTAACATAGGTTTTTTGAAACTGAACCAGTTGCAATAACGTATATCTATTCTCTATCCCATTTACATGAAGAAGTTGTTTTTCCTAGTTGCAGCAATCCTTACTATTGCCGCCGTTATATTCTTCATGACCCCTAGGGAATTCCATCCCACAGAAATTCAATTGAAGCGTATAAAACATGAGCAATTTCTAGCCGACTCGCCATTTAAATCTACCAAAAACTTATCGAAGAACGAGCGTAAAAAACTAGGATTACCCCCTAATGCCTATAACGAGCGATTATGGGAACTCACCATGAATCCGGCTTTAGGATATCCCACGCCCTATCTGGTAGATTTGATTGATGTTAGTTCCATCAATGCCAAAACCTCTCCGGGAGCTGCATCCCAGGCATGGGTAGAACGTGGTCCCAACAATGTTGGTGGTCGTACACGGGTAGCCTTTTATGACCCTACGGATACTGGTGATAATACTTTTGATAACATTGAATACAATCGCGTTTTTGCTGGTGGCGTTGGTGGTGGGTTGTGGAAGAATGAAAACATTAATGACCGCAATAGTAGCTGGACCATCATTCCAGGACTTGCAGCAAACCTAAGTGTCAATTGCTTTGCCATCGACCCACATGATGAGAATACCTTTTACGTAGGCACTGGAGAGCAGTATACCAACGGTGCTGCAGTTGGCGATGGATTATACAAAAGCACCAATGGTGGCAATACTTGGCAACCTGTCAACATTCCTATTGCAGGTAGAGGTACTGCGAGTAGTCCCAACAACCTCTTTAAAGCAGGGATTTTTTATATCAACGATATAGTCGCCAGGAGTGTAAACGGTCTGACTGAGTTGTATGTAGGTGTTGGAACGAGCATTTATAGCTCTCCAAATTTCAACATCGGTGATCCTAATAACATCCTGGGTGTATTCAACGCAGGGATTTATCGTAGTACAGATGATGGGCTGTCCTGGTCAAGAAACAATGATCAAAATCTACAATTTCCTGTTGGAGAAGGTTCGCTACCGGTCACACCTAACGATTTTGAACTAGGCGCTGATGGTACTTTGTACATGGGCT
>JBBSPH010000041.1:0-13288 GCA_038258985.1 Flavobacteriales bacterium | reverse complement strand
TGCTAACAAGGTTCCTGGAATCAGCGGTGGTGTGGTGGCGTATGTGGCAGGATTTTACGAAGAGTTTATTTATTCTTTCCAAAAACTAAACCTCAAGGCGCTCAAATTATTGGTTGCGGGTCGGTGGAGAAGCCTTGGTTATTATATCAATGGCAAGTTTCTAGGGTTACTGTTGCTCGGTGAACTCATCAGTTATTTTACGGTAAGTCTAGGATTTGATGTACTTATTTCCTATTATCCCATTTACGTTTGGGCGGCATTTTTCGGGATGATCCTGGGCTCCATCTATTATTTGGTTCGCAACTACGACAATTGGACACGGCAAAACCTAGTAATTTTACTGATAGGTGCCGCCATAGGAATAGGCACGTCCCTACTCGATCCGGCGCAGGACAATGCCAACCTGTTTTTCGTTTTTTTCTGTGGGATGGTAAGCGTGACGGGAATGACGCTGCCCGGTTTGAGTGGCAGCTACATCTTGATCCTATTGGGTAATTATGTCTTATTGCTGGTCGATAGCATCAACGCATTCTTGAATGCTATGCTGCTAACGCTACAAGGCGATTTGAGCTGGTGGAATGATCCCACGCAAATGGATCTAGTGATTATATTACTGGTTTTTGTCGCAGGTTCGCTTGCGGGATTGATTAGCCTTTCACACTTACTGGGCTGGACCTTAAAATATTACCGCGACGAGACTAACGCTATGATCATAGGATTTATTACAGGATCCCTAGGCGTGGTGTGGCCGTGGAAGCAAGAAACCTATAAGTTGAATGACTTGGGCGATATCGCATTTGATCAGACTGGAAACCGCATTGTAGAAAATTATGAGCGCTACCTCCCGTCAATGACCGACTACCAAACATGGGTGGCGCTAGTGATGGTTGGGCTGGGATTTGTCATCGTATATTTATTGGATCAATATGGAAGTGAAAAAAATCCCGTCTAGTGTTTTCGGATTAATAGGTGCGCGGCTGGATTATAGCTTTTCGCGGGCTTACTTCGGTCAGAAATTTGAGGCATTGAAGCTCAAGGACCATGAGTACCGCAATTTTGAATTGAGCAGTGAGGAGGAATTATTTCGCTTTCGCGAAAGCGCAACCTACGACAATCAAACCCGCACTACGGCAGGAAAACCAGAAATAATTAGAGGCCTTAACGTGACCATTCCCTACAAGGAAAGCATGCTGAAGGTAGTCGATCACGTGAGCGAGGAGGCAAAGGCAATAGGCGCCATCAACACGGTAGTGATCGAGGACAACGTCTGGACGGGACACAATACCGATGCGTACGGGTTTGCCACCAGTCTCAAACCTTTCCTACCGATCAATGGCAATGCGCTTATTCTAGGAACGGGTGGTGCTTCTAAGGCGATTGCCTATACCCTAGAATCACTACAAATACCTTATTTGAAAGTGAGCCGTTCACCGCAGGATGAGTTTACGATTGACTACAAATCGGTAACCAAAGATGTGATTGATCAGGTACGTTTGATTATCAACACCACGCCTGTCGGTACGCATCCAGACAATGATCAGTGTCCATCAATGCCCTATGAGCATTTAACCAAGCAGCACGTTCTTTACGATCTGGTGTACAATCCCAGCCTCACACTTTTCATGAAAAAGGGAAAACAACAGGGCGCTAGGGCTACCAATGGCTACCAGATGCTGGTTCATCAGGCAGAGAAAGCATGGGAACTTTGGAATAAGTAGGCGCACACATGATTGCGATAGCCGCAGATTCTCTTTATCTTGCCTGACTTTATTAAAAACATTAGATGGATACGAAAGACAACCTGCAGCCTACTGCAGACGGACAGGAAAACGAGGTGAACAAGGACCACTTGAAAGAGAACACGCTAGAAAATGCGATGGTTGAGGAATCCCAAAAAGCTAAACCAGAAGAACACTTTGAAGTAGAAAAAGAATCTCCAGAGCAACCTAAAACTGCGGCTACCGACAAAAGGGAATCCGCCGCCGAGGAAGATTCTACTCATGAGGATGCCATTGTAAGCGAAAAGGACAAGGTTGAAAAGTTAGAAGATCCCATCGTAGATGTGGATGATGATGAAGATGATACCGATGAATCTGACACGGAAGCTGAAGACAGCAATCTGGCACCCAAGGATTACAGCGAGATGCCTATCGCAAAATTGACGGAGGAACTGCGCCACCTGATGCAGGAATTCCCGATCAATAAGATCAAAAACGAAGCGCGCGAAATCGAAAAGGCTTTTGAAGCGGCAGATAAGGAGTCACAACTAGAGCAGCAGGAAACCTTCCGCAAAGGACAATTGGAACTTGCCGAGGCAGAACGTACCGCAGATTTCCATTACGATAACAAAGACAGCAAAGGTTTTAGGGAATTGCATTCCCTCTACCGCAAGCAGCGTGGTGAACTACAGCGACAGGTACGTGAGGAGAAAGAGAAAAACCTGGAGAAGCGACGCGGGATCATTGATGGAATTAAGAACATCATTGACGAGGAAGAAAATATAGGAACCACGTTTAAAAAATTCAACCAATTACAGGAAGACTGGAAGAATACGGGAAGCATCCCTCATGACGCCTACAATATCACGTGGGAAGATTACCGACTACACGTACAGAATTTCTACGATTTCATATCCTTGAGTAAAGAACTACGAGATAAGGATTTTGAGCGTAACCTGGATTTCCGCAAGAAGATCATTGCACGAGCAGTAGAGTTGGCAGATGAGCAAAACGTTCACAACGCTTTGCGGGAATTGCAGGAACTGCACCGCATGTGGAAGGAAGATACGGGTCCCGTTGAAAAGGAAATGCGTGATCCCATCTGGGAAGAATTCAAGGCAGCGTCTGACGTGATTCATGAACGCCGTCAGGCCTACTATGAGGAGCGCGACAAAAACGCCGCGGTACACCAGACGATTAAAGAGAATATCGTTCAAGAAATTAAGAACATCATCAACAGTGCTCCTAAAAGTCATAGAGACTGGCAAGAAAAGCTGAAAGAGATCAACGCACTGCGTGAGTTATTTACCCAGACTGGACCAGCACCTAAAGCGGTAAATAATGAATTGTGGAGCCAATTTAGAGCAGTAACCAGAGAATTCAACAAGGCTAAGAACGAATTCTATAAAGGTCTTAAGAACGAGCAACAGGAAAATCTGGACAAAAAGCTAGCGCTTGTCAAGATCGCCGAAGAGCATTCTGAAGCTGGTAATTTTGAAGAGTCTCTAGACACCATGAAGCGCATACAGGCAGATTGGAAAAAGATAGGTCACGTACCAAGAAAAGACAGCGATAAGATCTGGAAACGCTTCCAGAAAGCGTGTAACAACTTCTTTGACAAGCAAAATGCCCAGAAGAAAGCAGACAGCAAAGAGGAAGTTGAGAATTTTGATGCTAAGGTAAAAGTTTACGACAAGCTCAAGGAAATGTTGCCCAAAGATGACAAGAAGGCAATGTTGAAAGAGGTTCAAGACATTCTGGAAGAATGGAATGCACTGGGTCGTGTTCCTTACTCCAAACGTCACCTACAGGAAAAATTTGAAAAACTGGCACAATCTAAACTTACCGCTGCTGGTCTAAGCGCCGTAGATGCAGAGATGTTGAAATACAACAATAAACTGGAGAGCCTAAAAGATGGTGATGATAGAGACTTCGAGAATGAGCGTTTTTATTTAAGAAAGCGCCGCGATGAAATCCAGGATGAATCTCGTCAGCTGGAAAATAACCTGCAATTTATCAATGCCAAGGATGATAAAAACCCATTCCTAGTGCAGCAACGCAAAAATATTGCGGCATTGAAAAAGGAGCTAGATATCATCAAGGAAAAGCAGAAACAATTGAACATTCTAGAGCGACAGCTGTTGAAGGAAAATGAAGTACCAGAAACAGAAAATACTAGCGAAGCCGAAGATTCATAAAAGCAAAGAATAATCAATAAAAGAGCGCCATTGAAAAGCGCTCTTTTTTTATCAATCAATTTATGTGGAATTATCTTGAACGATTATTAGGAAAGTCATCGCACTATTACGAACAGTTGATGCGCAGCCGTGATGTTAAAGAAGCTATATCACCCGCTACGATATCCCGCGCAGTGGAACTAATAAAGCCATTGGTAAAAAATGCTTACGGCCCGGATCGATGGGAAGTGGATATTTCTGTAATTGAAATACCGCTGAACAAAAAAGGACAGGAAATCCCATATTTTAGATCTTTTAGACACCCACAGTACGATTTGAACTTATTTATTGATCAACAAAAATATGTGAAGGATCAAAGCTCGATTGAATTGGTCGTATGTAATAAGGCTTCTACTACTGCACCAGCGGTTGATGGCTTTCCCTCTCTTCCTATATGTGAAGCGTTTATACAACATGACGCTTCTATACATCATGAATTGGTGAAGCTCAATGCCCAACATCCATGGACTCTATATAGGGATGCAAAGGAAAAAATAGTCGGTAAAAATAAACATGATCAAGTATCTGGCTACCCGCAATGGCTTGTTAATGATATTGATTACAGAAATATCATGGGTAAGGAATTTCTCCTCCAGCTGGAACTTTTTCAATCGGGCGAGGTTATTTTCTTCTTTTTAGATGAAAAAACTAAGCAAGTTGAATTTTATCGTCAAAAGTTATAGACTTTACCGTTGAGCTAGTATATTTAGTTACAACTAGCTCAACCCAATTAATGCATATCACCCAACCCAAAGAAATCCATTTTGGTGAATCAAATGGAAATCTTACCTGGATCCCTTTTACCGATCAAGTGGTAGGTGGGAATTCTCGTGCACAATTGATACAGCATGAAGATTTTGTGGAATTTAAAGGAAATATCACTGCTCATCCTAAAAGTGGCTGGGCGTGCATGCGATCCCGGAAATTCCCACATGACTTGAGCGCCTACAAGTTCATAGAACTGAAGATAAAAACAGATGGCCATCCCTATCATATTCAAATGGAACACGATATGGCCTGGCAGAATGATAAGCTCGCCGTAGTTATAGATATCGTTTCTAACCAGTGGAAAGTGATGCACCTAGAGGTAGCAGATTTTAAAATCTACAACGCCCACACTGGTTTCAATACACGTCGTCCCAAATTAGAATTGCTACAATGTATATTAAGATACAATATTGTTGCTGCTGGAGAAAAACACCGTGACTTCAATTTTCAAATTGAATACGTGAAATTTCACTAGTTGTTCAATTTTCGTTTGTGGTATTCTACCAATCCATCGATAGGTCGACGGACGATGTTCCCTACTTCATAATCAAACTCTACCGCGACTTGTTTGATGCGGCTTTCCGCAAAGTGGGCAATGCTTCCCACAAAATGTACTTGGTGTTGTTTTATCTCTTCGTGAAATTGCAAAATCATGTTGCGCGAGAATTTGCGCAACCCTCTCCGCAATAATTTCTTGATATAGCTTTCCTCCAGATGCTGAAAAATAAATTCTGCATGACCAGCTAGAAAGGCATTGGGATTTGGTTGCTTGTACAGATGGTATTTGATGTGGTCATCGCTCATGTCATACGCTTTCGCGAAAGCGTCACGGAGATTTTCCGGCATATTCTTGAAGTAATAGTCCCGGATCAATTCCTTTCCATACCAATTCCCGCTGGCTTCATCCATCAACGTATAACCAAGAGAAACCACCTTCTGATGAATTATCTTACCATCAGAAAAGCAGCAATTGGAACCAGTTCCCAGGATGCAAACCACTCCAGGCTCATCACCCACCGCGGCATAGACTGCGGCAGCCGTATCTTCTTTCACCACAACCTCGGCATTTTTGAAATGGAGTTGCAATAATTCTTCCAGTGATTTCCTCGGTTTTTCCGTACCGCATCCTGCACCATAAAAATGAACTTTCTCCACTTTATCCTTGTGCGCAACCAGCTCTTCTGACTCGTTGAGCCGCGATTGTAGTTCTTCAATGGATAAAATAGCGGGATTCATACCTCGCGTACGGGATTTGAATAATTGCTCGCCACTGTTGTCCAGTGCGATCCAGTCACATTTTGTCGAGCCGCTGTCCGTGATTAAAATCATAGGTAGGATTTGTTGGTTTTAAGATACAAAAAAGGCTGTTAGCAAGATAACCAACAGCCTTTAAGAATAATATTATAGAGAATGAACCTTTTCTGCCAGGTCAACCAACTTGTTGGAATACCCGAACTCATTGTCATACCAGCTCACCAACTTGTAGAAGGAAGGGTTTAATTCGATAGCTGCGCCTGCGTCGTAAATACTGGTGCGTGGATCGCTCACGAAATCCTGGGAAACTACGGGCTCATCCGTATAGCCTACCACACCTTTCATGGCGCCGTTTGCCGCTTTCGCGAAAGCGGAATGTACTTCTTCTAAACTTGTTTCCCTGCTCAGTTTAACCGTCAAGTCAACTACAGAAACATCTGCCGTTGGAACACGGAATGCCATACCTGTCAATTTTCCCTTCAATTCTGGAATTACCTTAGTCACAGCCACCGCAGCACCCGTAGATGCGGGAATAATATTCAATAAGGCACTACGTCCCGCTCTAAAATCTTTTTTGCTAGGTCCATCAACCGTTACCTGAGTTGCTGTTGTTGCATGGATGGTGGTCATCAATGCCTCTTCGATACCGAAAGTATCGTTCAAGATCTTGGCCATAGGCGCTAGACAGTTGGTGGTACAAGATGCATTAGAAACGATCTTGTGATCTGCTGTTAAATCCTTGTCGTTTACACCCATTACAAACATAGGTGCAGTTTTAGACGGAGCGGAAATAACTACTTTTTTAGCACCTGCATCGATGTGCGCTTGGGCATTGTCCAATTCTGTAAATATTCCCGTACAATCTGCAACAACGTCTACTCCTACCTCGTCCCACTTTAAGTTCTTAGGATCACGCTCTGCTGTTACACGTACGTGAACACCATCGATGATCAAGTTACCATCTTTTACTTCAATGGTTCCACCATATCTCCCGTGAACCGAGTCATATTCCAGTAAGTAAGCCAGTTGCTCTACATCTACCAAATCATTGATGGCTACTACTTCTACATTATCACGTTCAAGGGTTGCTCTAAAAACGATGCGTCCTATACGTCCAAAACCGTTGATTCCTAATTTTAATTTCTTACTCATGTTCTTGTTTTTATGGTTAATCCCGGTTTAACGAGAGGTTAAATATTTCTGTTTAAAGTTACGAACTCAAAATTCGGGTTTAAGGTTTTACTTCATGATTCAAATTTCAAATTCCAAATCCCAAAATTCCAAAATCCCAAAATCCCAAATCTCAAATCTCATATTCTATATTCTATATTCCAAATTCCAAATTATAAACTTATTCAGAACTCTGAACGCTGAACTCATAACTGATTACGTTGTCATGATATCACTCACGCGTATCAACTCTTTATCTATATCGGTTTTGCCTTTTACTGCTTGGTCCAGTGGACACAATACCATCTGGGAATCACGTATACCGACCATGTAATTTGATTTTCCTTCCATCAGGCTTTCTACCGCCTTGACTCCCATTCGGCTAGCGAGCACTCGGTCCCAACAGGATGGTGAACCACCACGCTGCATATGGCCTAGAACAGAAACACGCACCTCATACTCCGGCAGGTTTTCCTCTACATAATCCTTTAATTCAAACACGTTTTCACCGCTCTTGACACCTTCCGCAACGACAACAATACTAGATGATTTGCCCGAGGCGCGACTGCGCTTCAAACTTTCCAACAAGCGATCACGGCCTAAGTTTTCTTCTGGAATCAGAATTTCTTCTGCTCCTGCTCCTACTCCTGCGTTGAGTGCAATATTTCCGACGTCGCGGCCCATCACTTCAACAAAAAATAGTCGGTTATGGGAACTTGCGGTATCACGGATTTTGTCAATCGCCTCCACTACTGTATTCAATGCCGTATCGTAGCCTAGCGTGGAACTTGTTCCATAAATGTCATTGTCGATGGTTCCCGGTATTCCCATCACTGGAAAATCATTCTCTTCAGAGAAAATCATCGCTCCCGTAAAGCTTCCATCACCACCGATGACGACGATTGCATCGAGTCCTGCGTTTTTCGCTTTCGCGAAAGCGAGATCACGACCCTCTCTAGTCCTAAATTCTTTTGACCGCGCGCTTTTCAATATAGTACCGCCCTTATTGACAATGTTGTTGACACTGCGGGCATCCATGGGTTTAAAATCGCCTTCAATCAATCCCTGAAAACCGCGGTAGATTCCCACGCAGGTCAATTTATGGTAGGCACAGGTACGGACCACGGACCGTATGGCAGCATTCATTCCTGGAGAATCACCACCAGACGTGAGCACACCTATCTTATGTATTGTATTCATTCACTATTTTTGATAATCTGTTTGCTAATCTATTAAAGTTTAGGGATTGTGGGCAGTGATTTCGTTTATATTTAGCTTTTACCAAAATTTCAAACGTTATCGTTAATAACTTTTCACTCTATGGCATTAGAATTTATTGATTTTGCGATAATCATCGCATTTTTTGCGATTTCCCTGATCGTGGGTATTGTCGTTTCCCGCAAGAGTTCCTCCAGTGCAGATTCCTTCTTTCTTTCCAGCCGTGACATGCCCTGGTGGTTGTTGGGAGTTTCCATGGTCGCGACCACCTTTGCCGCAGACACGCCCAACCTAGTTGCAGGTATCGTACGCACAACGGGCGTAGCGGGCAACTGGGAATGGTGGGCGTTCCTATTGACGGGAATGTTGACCGTTTTTTTCTATGCGCGCTTGTGGCGGCGCAGTGGGATTACAACAGACCTTGAATTTTATGAATTGCGGTATGACGGAAAGAGCGCCGCGTTTTTGCGCGGTTTCCGTGCGCTGTATTTAGGGGTGATATTTAATGTCATCATTATGGGAACCGTTTGTCTCGCGGCCATCAAGATAGGCCATGTCATGTTCGGCTTCACGGCAGGCAAAACCTTGATCATCGCTAGTGTGGTGACGGTGGCTTATTCCCTACTCGGTGGTTTGAAAGGCGTTTTGATTACCGACTTTATACAGTTTATCATCGCTATGGTAGGTTCCGTTTGGGCTACCTGGTACATTCTTGATTTGCCACAGATTAATGGGATGCAGAACTTGATTACCCACCCAAATGTCGCCGGAAAGATCAACCTACTTCCCGATTTTTCCAATACAGATTTACTCATGGCCATCTTTATAATTCCCATTGCCGTGCAGTGGTGGAGTACCTGGTATCCCGGTGCAGAGCCTGGTGGTGGTGGTTATGTAGCACAACGCATGCTCGCTGCCAAAGATGAAAAGAACGCCACCTGGGCCGTGCTGTTCTTTAACGTCGCTCATTATGCACTGCGTCCCTGGCCGTGGATCATTATAGGACTTGCCTCGCTAATCATCTATCCCAACCTTGACGCTCTCGCAGCAGCATTTCCAGATTTGGGGAGCCAGTTTATTAAGAACGATTTGAGTTACCCAGCCATGCTGACCTTTCTACCAGCAGGACTGTTGGGACTGGTGGTTACCTCGCTGGTAGCTGCATTTATGAGCACCATCTCCACGCATTTGAATTGGGGATCAAGCTATATTGTCAATGATTTTTATGCGCGGTTCATTAAGCCAGACGCAAGTGATAAAAATAAGATTGTCGTGGGTCGGGTATCCATCGTTATCATGATGGTTTTGGCTGGACTACTCTCACTGGTGCTGGAAGAGGCTAAGGATGCCTTTGACCTGGTCATACAAATAGGCGCAGGCTCTGGATTGCTATTTATCCTGCGCTGGTTCTGGTACCGCATCAATCCATGGTCAGAAATTACAGCCATGGCGGTTTCCTTTATCATGGCGATTTCCTTTTTTGTGAATGCCCGCCTGAATGGTGTGCTTTTCACAGATCTCGCCGGCTATGAAAAAATCTGCCTCAATGTACTTGTCACGAGCATTGCCTGGTTAGTAGTTACCTTTTTGACGAGACCCAGTGGTGCGCAAACTTTGGAAAAATTTAATCAAGCCATTTATGGAGCCGAATCAAAATTCCACAATTTTCAATACAAGACCATTGCTTTTCTACTGGGCGTGGCGGGAGTCTACAGTTTGCTTTTTTCTATAGGAAAGCTGCTGTATGGCGATCTTGTACTAGGTATGGTTCTAATGACCGTATTTATAGTCTGCGCGTTTGGTTTATGGATCATGCGCCGACGGTTGTTTTGATGTGGGTGATTGTTTTGCTTTCGTACTTCTGATGATGTCGACTCATTTGGGCTCATTTTGGCTTCGCTCAATGCAAGTCGCTCCACGCAGGCCGCTCGGTATAAACTTCTTTTTCGGTTCGCTTTCGTACTTCGACTATGCTCTGTATAAACTTCTTTTTCGTTTCGCTTTCGCGAAAGCGTAAAACAAAGCATAAAAGAAAGCGTGCTGCTTAAAAAGCTTTAAACACCTTATAACAAACATTATAGGATCGTGTATTGTTTGTCGAATAATTGTTTAATTTGGATGAATAACCGACGAAGATCCATTGACAACAAAACCGACCATACATTTTATTTCTACAAAGTATCTGGACAAGTCGGTGGTGAAATTTATTTACGATTATAGCCGTGCCATTCATGGTGCGCTCAAGGCTGCTCCTACAACGGAATGGAGTAACAAACTCAATTCGTTTTATCTGGTGGACGATGGACCGGCGCTGCGCAATTTGCATGCTGCCCTAAAATCCCAAGGTTATGTCATTGACCTAAGTCGTTACGAAAAGCCAAAAGCGCTATCCATTGAAAATGCCCAGCAACTGGAAGAGTACAGGGATTTTTTGGCGGGTCTGCGACTGAGTGCCAGTACGATTCTCACGTATTCCAGTTTTGTCCAGGGTTACGGTTTGTTCTTAAAAGAAATACCGATGAATGCGTCTAGCACTGCCGATTTCCGAAAATTTATTGAACATGCCGTGAAGCATCTGGATTACAGCATCAGTACGCACCGTCAGATGATTAGTGCATTCAAACATTTTATGGCGCTCTATCCAGCTGTGGAACTTACTGCAACGATACTTAAACGTCCGAAACGCGATCGTTTTAAACCAGAGGTCTTGAGCATGGAGGATGTGCTCCTACTGATTCAGGTTACCCATAATTTGAAGCACCGCTTTATCATCGCGATGCTGTATAGCTGTGGATTGCGTATTGGCGAGTTATTGAGCATGCAGGTAAGCGCTGTGGACCTGCACCGCAAACAGGTGCTGGTTAAAATGGGTAAAGGCCGCAAGGATAGGTATGTGAGTATTGCCCATAGCATGGAACCGCTGGTGAACAACTACATGAGCACCTACCAACCGAAAGGGTTTCTTATAGGCAGCGCGACAGATAAAAAATACAGTTCGAGCAGCGTACGTGCATTTTTGAAAGTGTCCTGCCGCAAGGCAGGAATATTGAAACGGGTAACGCCGCACACCTTACGCCACAGTTATGCCACACATATGCTGGAAAATGGTGTGGGCCTACGGCATATCCAGGAACTGCTAGGTCACAGTAAACCAGAAACTACAATGTTATACACCCATATCGCCAGAAAGGATTTGCTGCAAATCACGAACCCGCTGGATGTTGCAATAGAAAAAACCAAACCCGATAAAGCAAACCTTAACCTGCGCTTATCCTAAACCTAAATCCGGATAAAGAGTATATTTGAGTCTATATAACAAGTTGGCATTAGTTTAAAAAAAACAAAATGCGTAACAATAATCAAATTGAATCGACTTACCAGAAAACCAACATTTATGAAATTCAGATTCTTAATTCTCATTCTTTGTTCAATTATAATTAATGGATGTAATCAACAAACGAATAAATCAATTGCCCCAAGTTCTTGGATTGGAAAAGTAAAAATGGGAGATGCAAATCCAGAAGTAGTTTTCAATATTTTCAAAGATAGTTTAGGACAACTTGCAGGAAATATTGGTGTGCCGAGTAAAGGAGTTCAAGGCATCCCATTAAGCAAGATTTATATTAAGCAAGATTCGATTATTATGGAAATTTCTGCTGCTCAAGCGAGTTATAAAGGGATTTTTGAAAAAGACGGAAATATCATTAATGGTATTTGGACAGAACCAACAAACAAATCCCCACTAACTCTTGTGCCTTTAACCAAAGAAATTGACTATGATAATTTTAAAAAAGAAAACACTTCTTCTTTAACTTTAGAATTCACTAGCGAAAATTTTAACTTCTATTCAGAAAAACAGGATATAAAAGTCTTGGAAGACTTATCGAATGTGCTTGAAAGCAATTATTTGCAATTAATCAAAAATATGCAGACTAGCTTTAATTCAAAAATCGATGTTTTTATTTATCCAAACATAAAATCATTTCATAATGCCATAAACCAACCTGATGCACCTGATTGGGTCGTGGGAGCAGCTAGTAAAAACGAGTTGAAAATGGTAACCCCTTTAAATCCAGGAAGTGAACATAGTTATGAATCACTTATGAAAGCAATCGTTCACGAACTTACTCATACAATCGTTCTGAATTTTAGAAAACAAGGACTTGTAGGTCTGCCAAATTGGCTAAATGAAGGTTATGCATACTATGAGGCTAAACAACTTAACGAAGCTCAACGTGAATTAGTCCACGCTCAATTGCTTAATAAATCAATCCCATCTTGGAATGAACTAGAAAAAGCCAATAATTTTCAATTTGGAGATATGAACGGATATCCGATTTCAGCAACAATTATCGAATTTCTAGTAAAATCTCACGGACTTGTTAAATTAAAGCAATTTATAATTGAACCGGAAAACGTTGAAAAAATCTATAAAGTGACTAAAGAAGAATTGGAAGATTTATGGTTGGAAGATTTAAAACAGACAAAGAGTACGACAAAAAACTAATGCCAACACCGTATAAAAATAATAGGGCAATTGTCGCTTAACCCAATGTTAAAGGCACTTTTACAAGGTCGCCAAATTTTTAAATTTGGCTTATTGAGAAGAAAAGATAATAAGAAAAATTAAAAAATTCGGCTTGTGTTCAACCGAATGGTAGTCGCCTTTTTTCCGCCCTACTATTCAAGAACTGTGTTGATTTCCTAATCTTTTTCCCTTTAATTTTTGACACTGGTCTGGTGGGGCATTGTTGAAGTAGAATAAATCCTGCCGATTTATCTCCAATCCAACAAGCCATCACCACCATCACCATTTTTATTCTCTATCCAAGGGTAGAACGATATGCCCTATCGTATGGAATCCCGGATCTAGAAATCGCAAAGGCCTGTCTCAAAAGCTTGTTGCACACGGCAATAAGGGCA
>JBBSPH010000040.1:0-13324 GCA_038258985.1 Flavobacteriales bacterium | reverse complement strand
TCGCCAGGCTTTTTCTTCCACTGCAGCAGGGTCGCCTCGGCCACCGATTCGGACAGTTGCGGGACCTTGACTTCTACGATAGCCATTTTTCAAACTTCCTTGGTTCTTCTTGTGCGCAGCGCGGCCCTTGTGCGGCGCTGCAGTCCGCGCTTCACTTGGTCAGCACGTAGCCTTTGAGGCGTGAGAACGCGGCCTCGACCAGCGCTTTTTTCTGCTCGTCGTCGATAATGTCCAGCAAGGGCGTTTCAATATATCCAGGACCCACGGCGTTGATGCGTATTCCCTGTTTAGCGTACTCAATCCCAGCAGTTTTGGTCAGACCGACAACAGCATGTTTAGCCATAACGTAAGCTACTGATTGCGAGGATCCCACAGATCCCAGCATGCTTGACATATTGACTATCGCGCCACCGCCAGCTTCCAGCATTGCAGGAATTTGTGCCTGGCAGCCATAGAAAACACCATGCTGGTTCACGGCAATGACTTTTTCATAGCTTTCTTGCGGGTAATCGCCGGTTAACGCCATCTCGCCGCCTATACCTGCATTATTGACGGCTGCGTGCAACGCGCCATATTTTTCCACGGTTTTCTTTACCAGGCTTTCACATTCATCCTTTTTGGAAACATCAGATTTGATGAAAAAAGCTGTGCCGCCAGCGTCCTCGATTGCCTTCACCACTTTCTCAGAATCGTCCTTATCAATATCGGAAACCACCACATTGAAATTTTCCTTACCAAATCGCATCGCGATTGCCTTCCCTAATCCGCTGGCTGCGCCTGTTACTATGACCGTCTTTTTCATGATTTTTGTTTTGAAGGTAGGAACTAATCGTACAAGCTGTCGTTAAGGAAATTTGAAAATTATGGGTTTTTATAGTGCTGGTAAAATTTCCGCTTTCGCGAAAGCGGAATTTGTACAATCATTGTGTTATCTAAAAGGAGATCCCGCCATCACTACAACTCCGCTCAATGCAAGTCAGCGGCATGTCTTATCAATAATAATTGGCAATCAAATTTTGCACAAGCAAAATAAAAATCAGCAATTAAGAATTTTTATTGCTACTCAACAAAGCCATCAAATCTGGATCTTGACCCAATAACACGGATTGACTATTGATGCGACCTTCCATCGGGCCGTTTTCCAATTTCAGGACTCCGCGAGGGCAAACCGCGCTGCAGATTCCACAACCTACACAGCTAGAACGAACAATATTTTCGCCTTTTTGGGCATAGGCTCTTACGTCAATTCCCATCTCGCAATAGGTAGAGCAATTCCCGCAGGAAATACACTGTCCGCCATTGGTGGTGATTCTGAATCGCGAAAACATACGTTGTTGAAAACCTAGAATTGCCGCCATAGGACAACCGAAACGGCACCACACCCGATTCCCAAAAATGGGATAGAATCCTGTCCCAATCACACCTGAAAATACAGCGCCGATCAAAAATCCGTAAAACTGATTGAGCTTCCAGGATTCAAACAAAAACAGTTTTCCAGAACCGTCGAGGTAGGTGAACACCAATAAGCCAACCACGATGACAAAATAACCAATCGCTCCAATTTTGGCATCTTTAGCCAACTCTTGTCTTTTGAAAATAAATACCAACCCAAAAATCAGGGTCAACAATCCAACAACTGCCCAAACGAAAAATTCCTTACTCAGCCAAACGTTATCATAGATCACGCTTTCAGTGCCTTTTTCAATAAAGATATCCTGCTGGCTGCGATCCATTGGTAATAGTGTCGCTTGTTTTTGCTCATTGATTTGCTTGATGCCTTGCGCGTTGTTTTCCTCTTTTACCACATCAAATGGTATGGTAATTCCCTCGGTAGATTCCAGCGTCAGAGGATCATTGGATTCTGTACGATCTAGATAAATTACTCTGCTGGCACCAGCTTCCTGTGCGGCAAGCACAACCTCATGAACGGGTTTTTGATCCTGCGCGCCTATGAAAACAACCTTGTCACTAAAGTCATTCCATGAACCAATACTCATTGCAGACTCGTTCCCTTTTAAATAGGAATAGACCACAGCGGTCGTCATGACCACAGCAAAAACCACGACACTGTGAATTACCCAGCGCTCGATGTTCCAAGCGTACTGCTTTTTATTGGACAAATGACGGAAGGGATCTCCGGCAGTTTCGGCGAGACCGCCACAACCACAAACCCAACTACAATACCAGCGTTTACCATACTTGTAAGTCAAAATAGGCGTGATCACAAAAATAGAAGCCACACCAAAGATGAGCATAGCTACTCCAAAATTTCCCGCGCCCAAGAACTCATCAATTTTATACCCATTAAAAAGATCATAGTTCAACGGCCATACATTCTTAAAATCATAGTACGGCTGATTCAGACTCGTCATGATCTCTGGGATGATAAAGGCAAAAGCTGTCTGGAAAAACATCACGCTGCCCGTACGGATCATCTCGTACCTATTGTGGCGGTATTTCCACATAAACTTGATTCCAAATGAAAGAATTGCGATCGTATAAAGAGTTCCATACACAAACCATTGGCTTGCCGGGCCACCATTGAGCAGTTTTGACAATGGATCAAACAAACCAATCACTCCCACATTATCGCCATCTTCGACCAATCCCAGAAACTGCGGATAAAAATACAGCAGCACATAAAAACCCGAGAATGCAAGAATCGCTACCCAAGCCCACAGACCGCGGCTAGTAATGGATTTGAACATCACGCCATCATTCTTGATACCAGCGCTTTTACCACTATAGGTCGCCCATGCAAAACCAACTATACCACTAGCAATACTTCCCAAAGCAATGGAAAGCCAAACTGTCTTATTAGGAAAAGTAACGTTGAAGTTGGCAATAATTAGTATGGCAAGTCCAAACAATCCCAGCGCCGTAAAGATCTTTTGACCTGCAGTTAAGGACTTGGGCGGCTCGCCCATCAGGGACATGTTACGTTGGTATTCAGACATTTTTTTTGTTTAAAATTTCAGATTCAAAGTTCAAAGTTCAAAGTTCAAATTTTGTGATTTGTGATTTGCGATTTGCGATTTGCGATTTGCGATTTGCGATTT
Source organism: Flavobacteriales bacterium (assembly GCA_038258985.1). Taxonomy (GTDB): domain Bacteria; phylum Bacteroidota; class Bacteroidia; order Flavobacteriales; family Flavobacteriaceae; genus Nonlabens. The sequence goes on along the minus strand of JBBSPH010000040.1, from coordinate 10,265 downwards.
GCGATTTGCGATTTTAAAATTATTAACTCGATGGCTGTAAACTCCTAGAATTCTTAAAATCTTTTGCTATTTCGGCAAATGGTTTTCTATAAAATTCTGGATTGAAACAGGACTGTGATAAATGTTCAATTACATGATCAACAGTTTGAGTTTCATTGAGCCACCTATCAAAAACCTCATGCTTCATGCGGATTCCAAACGTATTGATCCCAATAAACTTTCTAGATGCAAGGTCGAATTCTATCGTAATAGCACGTTCATTCTTATCGTCTTGCCAGTGGTAGTGTGCGTGTCCTTCCTTCGGCTTGCTCCATACCCAACCGTAGGTTTGGTACTCAATATCCATAAATTTTGCACTATTGAACCATTGTCCTGGATTCCATTGCGTTGGTTTGCCACACAAGGTTTGGGCAAGGGTTTCACCCATCATACGGCCGGTATACCAGACGGCTTCCACCGGTTTACGCTCACCGATGGCTTCTCGTTGCTGGGCACAATCACCTATGGCATATACATCTGTAACGCTGGTTTGTAGGTGACGGTCCACTAGGATTCCTTTATCGGTTTCAATGCCACTACCAGCTAGAAATGCAATCTGTGGTTTTACACCAGCACAAAGTCCAACCAGATTGCAATCAATGGTTTCGCCTTTTTTGGTCTTGATGGCTTTGACTCGGCCTTTTTCATCACCTATAATCTCATCAAGTTCCTCCTCATGGCGCAAATCTATCCCGTGGGAAATGATGTGATCTGATATCATGGTTGCATCTTCCATAGGCAATACACCACTCCAGAACCCTTTCTCGCGTACAAGAAAAGTGACCGGTATTTTACGGGTATGCAGCATTTCGGCAAGTTCGACACCTATCAGGCCTCCACCTATAAGGACTGCTCTTTTACATACGTCATTATTGGGCGCATTTATTTCCAGCAAATCAAGATCATTGCGTGTCACAAGGCCTTGTACACCTTGCAAATCCTCGCCTTTCCAGCCAAACTTATTAGGGATGCTTCCTGTGGCCAGCACCAGCTTATCATAAGAAAACTGTTCACCAGAATCCAGCGACAGCATCTTCTTGTCGGTATGTACCTGTTTTACATAATCGCGTTTGAGCTCAATGCGGTTCTTTTCCCAAAACCAATTCTCATATGGTTGCGTGTGTTCAAACTTCATGTGTCCCATATACACATACATCAAAGCGGTACGGGAGAAAAAATAATCCGTCTCTGCACTAATAACCGTAATCCGTTTATCCGACAGTTTACGTATGTGTCGCGCAGCAGTTATCCCTGCGATACCATTCCCGATGATGACTATATGTTCCATAAAAAGTGGATTTTGATGCGCTAACAATCGAGTTTAAAGCTACGATAACAAATTAAATTAAAAACAATCGAGGCTTTATAGTTCATTGTACCCGCATGATAACCCATAATTCCCGTGATTTTTAGGTGAGCTGGAAAACTGGCTTGCTGGCGTGATTGTTGTAAATTGAATCTAGTACCGTTAAAACTTAAAAAATGAAGATTTTTAAAATGATGTTGTTTACTGTGATTGTGGTGTGTTCCGCTTTCGCGAAAGCGCAATTATCCGACTTCAATACTACCGTCAAAGAATTGCTTTCCAATAATGTGAACGCAGGAGTGGTGGATTATGCCGCCATTAAAAAAAGTCCAAAAAACCTACAAAAAGCACTAGAATCGCTAAAAAAAATAGATATTGACCAACTAGACGATAACGAATGCAAAGCGTTGTTAATCAACGCCTACAACATTTTTACCATTAAGGGAATCGTGGATAACTATCCCACAAAATCTGTTATGGATGTCAAGAATTTCTTTGATGCCAAATCGTTTGATTTGGGCAGTCAAAAAGTCTCCCTTAACCAATTGGAAAAAGATATATTATACAAAAGGTTTCCCGATGAACGTTTGCATTTTGCCCTAGTCTGCGGTGCTGTAAGTTGCCCTCCTATTACAGCAAAACCGTTCACTGCAGAAAATGTTGAATTCATGCTCAAAAAATTGACCAAGACAGCTATAAACAATCCAGCCCTTGTAAGGCTTGATATGCACGAGAAAAAAGCGATCATTTCTAAAATTTTTGACTGGTACAAGAAAGACTTTACAAAGAATTTATCATTGATGGGATACCTCAACTCCTACCGCGAGAACAATATTCCCGATGGATTTACAGTGGAATACATGAATTATGATTGGAGCCTGAACGGGAAGTAACTGGAATTGAGTAATTTTATAAAAAGAAATATCATGAGCACGCAAGAATTGAGAGAGCAGATTCACAAAAGAGTCGATACCATTGACGATGAGAAAATATTGAAGAATATTTTAGCGGCCGCAAAATCGGCCATGGAAAAAATTGATCCAGACTTTGAACGCGCTTTTGAAAAGATAACACGGGAAAACGACGGTCTTTTTAGACGACTTGCGCAATGATATTGCAATTATTGGACACCACGATTCTTGCGCACAAACAGCTGATCGACAAGTATGGAGGCAGTTACGGTATTCGTGATATGGGCGCTCTAGAATCTGCTATAAATAGGCCTTTTATGACATTTGATTCGGTTGATTTATATCCAAGTTCTATTAAAAAGGCGGCGGCAATTTTGGAAAGCTTGTTAATAAATCATCCATTCATAGATGGAAACAAACGCGTTGGATATTTTATGATGGAATTTATTCTGTTTAAGGATAATAAAATGGTTGAGCTATCAGAAGATAAACAATATGCCTTTACCATCAAAGTTGCCGAAGGCAAATTAAACACAGACCAGATAAGCGCCTGGATCGAGAGCAATGTAACTTCTATCAATGAATAATTCCTTACGAATTTTAGGCTCGATTCTATGTTTATCGGCCATTTTTATTTCCTGCAACGCACAGACAGAGAATTCAGATAAAAGTGTCAAACAACCCGCAGTTTCTCAAACTATCAAGGGAGTTTCATTTGTCGCCATGCGCGGTGAGATGACCGGCGAGGTGGCTGAACCCATCAAAAAATACAATGCCAACTTTGTCGCCGTGCATCCCTATGGCTTCATGCGCGATCTGGAGAATCCAGCGGTAATGCACAATAGCGACCGGCAATGGTATGGCGAGCGTGTCGATGGTACTAAACAGAGTATAGAAATGTTCCACGAGCAAGGATTTCAAGTCATGCTTAAACCTCAAATCTGGATAGGCCGCGGTAATTACACGGGAACCATACAACTCAAGGGCGATGCGGAGTGGAAAACATTAGAAAGTACTTACGAAAAATTCATTCTCGCTTTTGCACAAGTAGCACAGGAAACCAATGTAGAAATCTTCTGTATAGGCACTGAACTTGAATCATTCGTGGCCGCTCGGCCTGAATATTGGAACAAACTGATCGTAAAAATAAAAGCAGTTTACAGCGGTAAATTGACCTATGCCGGGAACTGGGACAGCTACAAAAACGAGCCATTTTGGGATCAATTGGATTACATAGGCGTTGATGCCTATTTTCCCGTGAGCGATCAACAAACGCCAGACCTTACCACCGCAAAGGCTGGATGGGAAAAATGGAAACTGGAATTGAGTTCGCTTTCGCGAAAGCATAATAAAAAAATCCTTTTTGCAGAATACGGTTACGTCAGTGCAGACTTTGCAGGGAAAGAACCCTGGCAGTCTGCAGATGAATCGAGGGCTTCAAATGAAGAAGCCCAGAAAATACTTTTACAGGCGCAATACGAAAGCATCTGGAAGGAAGAGTGGTTTGCTGGCGGGTTTCTCTGGAAACACCATGGCGAGCAAGGCCGTCGCGGCTTTGAAAAACTTTTTACTACTCAAGACAAGATTGCTGAAAAAGCAGTGGCAGAAGCCTATGAAAAGCATTAGTTATAAACCATTAGTGCCTGCTCGAGCGGAGTCGAGAGCTACATCGTATTAAAATCCCAAGTGCTACAAGAACACTTTACCATAATGAAAAACCAAACAAGACTATTATTTACGGTATTGCTTTTCGCTATTTGTGGACCAGTTGCAATGAACGCGCAAGTCCTATCAGACAAACAGAAGTTCACCCATCAAGATACGTTGCGCGGTTCCATCACACCAGAGCGCGCCTGGTGGGACATTACCTATTACGACCTCAAGGTAAAAGTACAGCCGGATGAGAAATTCATTTCAGGATCAAATGTGATATATTATAGGGTTCTGGAGCCCTACCAAGTATTGCAAGTAGACCTACAAGAGCCGATGGAGATTTTGAAAGTAGTGCAGAACAACGAAGAATTAGAAGTAAAACATGATGGTAATGCACATTTCGTTACCTTGAAGGAAGAACAGAAAGTGGGCGATATCAATAGCTTGACCGTCTTTTACCAAGGCAATCCACGAGAAGCTCGCAATGCACCGTGGGATGGCGGATTTTCTTGGAAAAAAGACAAAAATAACCACCACTTTATAGCCACATCAAATCAGGGATTAGGTGCTAGCGTCTGGTGGCCTAACAAGGACCACATGTATCAGGAAGTGGACAGCATGGCGATAAGTGTCAACGTACCCAATGGCTTGATGAATGTATCCAATGGCCGATTGCGAGGTGTCCAGCCGCTCAATAACAATACTACAACTTACGAATGGTTTGTTAGTAATCCCATCAATAACTATGGCGTGAATATCAATGTAGGGAACTACGTCAACTTTTCTGAGGTTTACGCTGGCGAGGACGGCGCTCTAGTCATGGATTATTATGTACTGGACTACAATCTGGAAAAAGCCAAAGAGCAATTCAAAGATGCTCCTAGAATGATGGAAGCTTTTGAACATTGGTTTGGACCCTATCCCTTTTATGAGGATAGCTTTAAGTTAGTTGAAGTTCCCTATTTAGGTATGGAACACCAGAGCTCCGTAACCTACGGAAATAAATATGCGAATGGATATTTAGGTCGAGACCTATCTGGAACGGGTTGGGGTTTAAAATTTGACTTTATCATTGTTCACGAGGCTGGTCACGAATGGTTTGCAAATAATATTACCAATAAGGACATTGCAGATATGTGGATCCACGAGAGTTTCACCGCCTATTCAGAGAATCTATTTTTGGATTATCACTATGGCAAGGAAGCCAGCGCAGAATATGTCATCGGTACTAGAAAAAGCATCACTAACCGCAGTCCTGTTATAGGGACTTACAATGTTAATAGTGAAGGCTCTGGCGATATGTATTACAAAGGCGCAAATATGCTGCACACCTTGCGCCAATTAGTTAAGGACGATGAAAAATGGCGTCAGATCCTGCGCGGACTCAACAAGGAGTTCCATCACCAAACCGTAACTACCGCGCAGATTGAAGATTATTTATCGCAAGAAAGTGGAATGGATCTAAAGCCTTTCTTTGATCAGTATTTACGGGATACTCGTGTTCCAACTTTTGAATATAGTATAGATAAAAATATCCTCTTCTATCGATGGAAAAATGTGGTGGAAGATTTTGAAATGCCAATAGATATATCGGTTGATGGTACATCTCAAATGATCACACCTAGCATTCGGGCTCAAACACTACAGTTACCAAAGACTAAATCTGTCGTTTTGGTAGATGTAGATTATTACATTCTTAAAGACGTTAAAGATACTTTAGATTAATTCGGCGAGGCATTCAAGTCATTTTAAAATTTATTGCACCGGACAGCGGCAGCCTTGATCAGTTGTACCGTTTCGTGGGATTAATTAGAATTGAAATGTTTTCGCTTTCGCGAAAGCGAACTCACCACACAACCTCTTATGCAAAATTCACTTATAGAAACCACCATAGCCTTTGTCCAGAAAACACTGAAAAACGCCGAAGGCGGCCACGACTGGTTCCACATAGAGCGCGTCTGGAAGAATGCAAAACTCATCGCCAAAACTGAAACCGGAGCCAATCTTCAAATCATTGAACTAGGTGCGCTACTGCACGACATTGCAGATTCTAAATTCTATGATGGCGATGAAAAAGTGGGGCCGCGAGTGGCTCGTGAGTTTTTAAAGGAAAATACCGTAGATCAAAAAGTCATCAATCACGTTGTCAAGATCATCGAGAATATTTCTTTTAAGGGTGGGAATGTTAACCAAGTTTTCAAAAGTCTAGAACTGGATATCGTTCAGGATGCTGACCGATTGGATGCGCTAGGCGCCATAGGCATTGCACGTGCTTTTAATTATGGCGGCTTTAAAAACCGACCGCTCTATGATCCAGCAATTCTTCCTGATTTAACTATAGACAAGGAAACCTATAAAAAAAGTCTGTCGCCCACACTCAACCATTTCTACGAAAAGTTGTTACTGCTTAAGGAGCGCATGAATACAGATACCGGTAAACAACTTGCCTCGCAACGCCATGAATTTATGGAGCAATACTTAAATCAATTTCATGCAGAATGGAACGGAAAACTGTAAATTTCACTTAAAATCTACTATTATGTCTCCATACAGCGATGATCACCGTGGTAAAATCATCCAAATGCCGGTTTACAAAAAAGCGGAAGAAATCTGCATTCTTGTCAACAGGATGCTTACCGGTTCGTATGCAGACGAGTTATCCGAGTCTGATGATATGCGAGACATGGAATCTGATATGATTGAACGTATGTTTGAACAGAACAAAGAATTCATGCTTGCAAATGCCTTGATCATTCCTGCCAAAATTGCGGGCGCTGAAGGCGCTGATCTCTACGACCTGCGTATGGAGAATGCCGCGGTCATTAGAAAATCTGCGCGGGAATTACTTACAGATGCCCGTGGGTTACAAATGAATGGTTTTAAAGACATTGAATACCTAGATCTCTTGCGCAGCGAGATGGAGGAATTTCGCATTCTGTTTGCAGAATGGGTGGCTACCTTTGATGAACAAAACTATGTCATCGACCGTTGGGGACTATTTAACCCACCAGGCGTTCATTATGACGATCATGATCCAGATGATGACATACCATTTAATGCAGATGATTACCTAGAAGATTTATAGGCAAAATACATATTATGCGGAATTTCTGTACGCGAATTTTATATTGGATTTCTAACCATTGATCGTATTCGATTACGATACAAGTCAAAGGTAAATTTTTGTAATTCAGGTCTTATGACTTCGTTATAAGCAAATCAAAATCAACTGTTGATAGTGAGCAATTCGTAATTATATTTTGGATGATCAAAAAAGTATTTACAAAATCTGGATTTCAAAATAACTATTCTGAAACTTGTTCCACGACTGAATCTTTTGAAACACCGCACCATTTTAGGTAATACGCATAGATCTCATCAATAGATGCACCTTGCCGCTTTTTCCAATAGATCGTGATGTAAAACCACTGCAGCTTCAAAACACCTATCTCATGGTATCGTCTGGCACTAGTGGTGAGCCATTTTTGGATCACATGATACGTGTCGATGGCATATAGCTTATTGATCAAAAGGTAATCCTCATATATGGGAACATCAGTATCATAGCCACCTATCTGATGATATAATTCTCTAGTGATATACTGGCTTTGGTCGCCACCACGACTTGCCTTCCAGCTAAATCGTGAAAACCAACCGATGATGACTAGCCACCAATGCCTACTTCTAAATCGCATTTTAAAGCATCCAGCTGTTTGGCCAGAAGATATTGCATTAGCTATATGGAAGTCATAATGTTGTGGTGGGTGGGAGTCTGCATGGAGAAAATAGAAGGTATCGTGCTTTGCCGCCATGGCACCGGTATGTAGCTGCAATCCGCGCCCTTTCTGAGAATCGATCGATTTGATAACTACCGTCGGATAGGCCTTAGAGAATCTGCGTATCTCAAGTAATGTATTGTCAATACTGCCGCCATCAACCACTAAGATTTCTAGTTCTTGAGGTCTACTGGCGCGGTCGACCAAAAGTTTCAATAATTTAAAAATTCCTGGCTCTTCATTAAGGGCAGGAATAACAATGCTCATCATATAATCAAATATACGATGAGCATTTGCCTTTGGTTTGTCAACATCTATTGTTTATTCAATGACCAGTCATAGTCTTTGTAACTCACAGTCGCACCTGTATTGATTTTATTTTTGGCATAACGATTCACATAATCGATTATGGTAGGCTCAACTGCCTTAAAATCTTTGGGATAGAAACTAAAAATGCTACTCAACTTGGGATTGTTTGGGTCGCTCAGGTCGTTCTTATCAGAATTTACAAATTCGTTTGCGGCCTGCTCCATTAGCTTATCTACATTTTTACCTGTGTACGCCTCATTCAAAAGTTTGGGACAGGAAAAACTCGCACAATTGATGGCAAAATGGATTCTAGGATCACCCATTTTTTGGAGTACGCCCTTTTCTATATCGGCAAGGGAATATTCCTTTCCGTCAACGACAATAAATTTTTTAATCCATACCTGGCCAAACGGCCCCTTGATATCCTGAATACTTCCAGGCATATCGTTATCGATAATCAGGTCTAGTGTTGACGCATTATAGAGGTTAATGTAGTAGGCAAACTGCTCTCCCGTTTCCCAATCGCTTTTTGGCGGGTTGGTTCCTAAATAAACCAGGTAGGATTTTAATTTTGCCTGTTCCGTAGCCAGTCCTTTGTAATCTACAAACCCTGCATTATTGACGTATTTTTTCAGCAATGCGTCAAAATTGGAATGATCCAACTGAGCACGAGTTGCCTCAATTTTTTCTCCCTTTTTTAGGGCATCATAATGGAGCCCGCCAGATCCTACACAGGATGCTGCTAGAAGTAATAAGCCTACTAAATGTGCAATTTTTTTCATAATGAGTTCGCTTTCGCGAAAGCGTATTTATTCACCGCTTCCCGCATAGAACCAATGTACGGGAAGATGGAGTTGATGGTTCTTATCTTAACAACAGTATAACGTTACAGCGACTGGATCAAACCCGCGAATAGCTGGACCAGTAAGGGTTCTGCCTTGCCAGCAACGGCAATAATTTCTGGGACACTAATAGGTTTTAGGTTATCTGGATCGCACTCGTCTGTCAAGACAGATATCGCGCTAACGGGCAGCTTCAAATGGTTTGCCACAATAATTTCTGGAACGGTACTCATGCCCACCGCATCTGCACCCAGTATCTTGAGCATACGGTATTCTGCACGGGTTTCCAGTTGTGGCCCAACCACGCTGGCGTAGACTCCCTCATGTAATTTGATGCCTAGATCACCTGCCAGTTTCTTCAACTTGTCATTCATCACCGCGTCATAAGGTGCACTCATGTCTGTGAAACGATCACCAAATTCGGCTACATTTTTCTGCGCCAGTGGACTGCCGCCCTGTAAATTAATGTGGTCATCCAGCAACATCAGATCACCTTTTTTCATGGCTAGATTTATTGCTCCCGCGGCATTGGAAACCAAGAGGTTCTTTATTCCTAATCCATGCATGACTCGTATGGGATAGGTAATATCCATAAAGTCATAGCCTTCATATAAATGGAAACGGCCCTGCATCACCACAACCTTCTTACCTCCCAGATCGCCATAAATCAATTTACCGGTATGAAATTCTACCGTGGCTAGTGGGAAGGAGGGAATGTTATTGTAATGGGCTACTTTTTGGTTTTCTATCTTATCCACTAGTTGACCAAGGCCTGTACCGAGCACGATACCTACTTCTGGCTTCTCAAAGCCTTGCTGAATCAAATAATTGATGGAATTGTCTAATAACTTTCTGCTTAACATAATTTAATTGAGTAATAGTTGAAAATCTGGATGATCCTTGATGTCATCCTCTGTATCTACATCATTACGCTCTTCCAGAGTTACGTAATTTATTTTCTCGAGATCCTTCAATGTTTCTTTTAAAACGGTGGAAGTCCCCCATTCTTTGTTCTCAAAGATACCATCTGGTATAGTATTGTTGAATCCAAGTAGGTAATATCCACCATCAGTTGCCGGACCTATAATCGCATCGTGGTTATTGAGTTGGGTAAAAGCATCGTCGATTTCGAGCGCGCTTAAATCGTACATGTCAGATCCTATGATGATCACGCTCTCGTGTTTTTCAAGGGCTTTTTCCATTGCATACTTCATTCGCGTGCCAAGATCATCGCCTTTCTGCTCGTACTTCTCGTAGGTGAGGTTATCCCAATCGTCATTTTTATGCACCTCTTCAGAATACCATACCTGTTTGACGCCGTAGATGTTTTTTGTAATCGTTCGGGTATGTTCTAACAGGAATTTATAAATCTCCAGTGCTTTTTCGTCACCTACCGTAGCGGCGAGACGACGTTTGCCCTTGCCAAGTT